>CAXTNB010000016.1:0-561 GCA_964245385.1 uncultured Acetobacteraceae bacterium
GCCCTGGACATGGCGCAGCAGACGGTCAGTCGCGGCGCACACGACCTGCGGGACGGGATCGGAAGTGCCGCGAGCACCGTGAGCAGCAGCGCGCAGGGAGCCGTGCACGGCCTCGGCGATGCCGGCCAGCGCGCGGGGAGCAGCATGATGCAGGGCGGCCAGGCGGCGGGCCAGGCCGTCGGACAGGCGGGAGGCAACCTGGTCGCGTCGCTCTCCGCCAGTCCGGTGATGCTCGGCGCGCTCGGGCTCGCCGCGGGGGCGCTTCTCGGGGCGCTGCTGCCGCAGTCGGATCAGGAGGAAGCGGCGCTCGGCGGCGTCGCCACGCAGGCGCGGGACACCGCCCGGATGCTGGCGCAGCAGGCGGCCGACAAGGGTGGTCACGTCGCGCAGGCGGTGATCGACAAGGGCCGCGACAGCGCGCAGGCGCACGGCCTCACCGAGGGCAAGAGCTCCGGCGACCTGCTCGACGCGGCGATGAGCGGCAGTCTTGCCAAGGACGCCAAGCAGGTCGCCGAGGAGGTGCTGCACGCCGGGGACGACGCGGTGCGCAAGGAGACGCTC
>CAXTNB010000016.1:571-2560 GCA_964245385.1 uncultured Acetobacteraceae bacterium
AGGCCACGGGTTCCGGGAGCGCCGGCGCCTGATCAGTCGCCGGAACGGTGGAGCAAGTCCACCGGCTCCGGCACCCGTGCTCGTCTGCGTCGGCTCGCGGTCGTGCTACTTCCGGACAACCGGCTCGTCGACATGGCGCACAGGAAGGTGTTCGTTGCGGACGCCTCGCGGGATGGATCGCGCGAGCCCTGAGGGCGTGGGTTCTGCCTCGGCGCGGTGCATGACGGTCTGCAGCTAGGGGAACCCCATGGCCTCCGAAACCCCGATCCTGCCGACCCATATCGAGGAGACGATCCGGTCGATCGCCCGGCTCCACGCGGAGCATCACCGCAACGCCACGGCGTTGCAGAGGATCGTCGACCGCCTGACCGCGTTCGTCGGTCGCCCGCGCTTCATCGGCCTGCTCACCGTGGGCGCCGTCTCGTGGGTCGGCGGCAATCTCGCCTGCTCGCTCCTCGGCGGGAGGCCTCTCGATCCGCCGCCGTTCGCCTGGTTCGACGGCGCGGTATCGCTGGGAGCGCTCTACATCACCATCCTGATCCTGACCACGCAGCGGCGCGAGGATCAGCTGGCCCAGCATCGCGAGCAGCTCACGCTCGAACTGGCCATCCTCAGCGAGCAGAAGACCGCGAAGGTGATCGAGCTCCTGGAGGAGATGCGGCGGGACAGCCCGTCGCTGCGCAACCGTGTGGACGAGGAGGCCGCGGCCATGGCGTTGCCCGCCGATCCGCAATCGGTGCTCGAGGCGATCAAGGAGAGCCACGCGGAGGCGGAACTCCTCGAAGAGATCGTCCCCTCCCCGCCGTAGACGGAGGTCGGCAAGCGGCGCGGCCCGCGGCGGCTGCGGGGCGCTGAGGGCGCGCGCGAGGCGACGATGTCCGGATCCGCGGCGACGAGTCGTGATGCGGCGGCGACTCGGGCATCCTGTACGCTGTTCATCCGACCAACGGAGCCCTGGGCGATGCTGACGATGCTGCGACGCGCGATGGACGATCGATCCACCAACATCCGCGGCAGGATCGTCGCCATCTATGCCCTGCTCGCCGCCGCCAACATCGCCGCCTGGATGTGGGCGCTGGTCGTCTTCCGGCACACCCCGATCCTGCTCGGCACCGCGTTCCTGGCCTACAGCTTCGGCCTGCGGCACGCGGTCGATGCCGACCACATCGCCGCCATCGACAACGTCACCCGCAAGTTGATGCAGGAGGGCAAGCGTCCGGTCGCGGTCGGCTTCTTCTTCTCGCTCGGTCACTCCACCATCGTCGTGGCGGCTTCGGTCGCGATCGCCGTGACCGCCACCGAGTTCAAGGCGCAGTTCGACGCCTTCAAGGCCTTCGGCGGCGTGCTGGGCACGCTGGTCTCGGCCGGCTTCCTGTTCGCGATCGCGCTGATGAACATCCTGGTGCTGCGTAGCGTCTGGCGCACGTTCCAGCGGGTCAAGGCCGGCAGCCGCTACGTCGAGGAGGACATGGACCACCTGCTGGCCGGTGGCGGCGTGGTCTCTCGCCTGTTTCGCCCGCTGTTCGGGATGATCGGCCGCTCCTGGCACATGTATCCGCTCGGCCTGCTGTTCGGTCTCGGCTTCGACACCGCGACGGAGGTCGGCCTGCTCGGCATCTCCGCGGCACAGGCGACCAGCGGCCTCTCGATCTGGTCGATCCTGGTGTTCCCCGCGCTGTTCACCGCCGGCATGTCGCTGATAGACACCAGCGACGGCGTGCTGATGCTCGGCACCTATGGCTGGGCGTTCCTCAAGCCGGTGCGCAAGATCTACTACAACATGACCATCACCGCGGGCTCGATCGTCGTCGCCGCGCTGGTCGGCGGGATCGAGACGCTCGGCCTGATCGGCGGCCGGTTCGCACTCAAGGGCAGGTTCTGGAGCTCGATCGGCGCGCTGAACGACCACTTCGACGGCATCGGCTTCGTCGTCATCGGCGTGTTCGTCGCCAGCTGGATCCTGTCGATCGTGATCTACCGGGTGAAGGG
>CAXTNB010000016.1:2570-13410 GCA_964245385.1 uncultured Acetobacteraceae bacterium
ATCCGGGGGCGGGGACGCGATGAGCGGGCGGAGCGGTCCGCCAGGTCCTGCATGACGTTCTTCGAGAGCCTGCTGCTCCTGCTGCTGGCGGCGATCCTGCTGCTGCAGGTGGCACGCCGCTTCACCCTGCCCTACCCCGCGATGCTGGCGGCGGGCGGCATGCTGGTGGCCCTGATCCCCGGCTCGCCGAGCATCCGCATTGAGCCGGAGACGGCGCTCGCGCTGTTCATCGCGCCGGCCCTGATGGATGCGGCGTTCGACTTCCCGGTGGCGTCGGCGATGCGGTTCTGGCGGTCGCTGGTGATGCTCGCGGTGCTCGCGGTGCTGATGACCACGTGTACGGTGGCCTGGATCGGCTGGCGCTTCGCCGGGCTTCCGCTCGCCGCGGCGGTGGTGCTCGGGGCGATCGTCGCCCCGCCCGATGCCGCGGCGGCGATCACCATCCTGCGGTCGGTCTCGGTGCCCGCGAACACCGCGGCCGTGCTGAAGGGCGAGAGCCTGTTCAACGATGCGACCGCGCTGCTGCTCTACGGAGGCGCGGTCGCGGTCGCCGGGCATGGCGGCCTGACCGCGGGGGTCGGCGCGCGGCTGCTGCTCGCGGCACCCGGCGGGATCGTGCTCGGCATCGCGCTCGCGATGCTCGTGCGGCGGCTGAACCGCTTCGTCACCGGGACGCTCGGCGGCAACCTGCTGCAGTTCGTGATGACCTGGCTGGCCTGGATCGTGGCCTCGCGCCTGGGGCTGTCGGCCGTGCTGTGCCTGGTGGCGTTCGCGATGTCGCTCGCGCGCTGGTCGGACGCGAACAACGCGCCGCGGATGCGGGTGCACTCCTATGCCGTGTGGGCGACCGTCGTGTTCCTGCTCAACGTCATCGCGTTCCTGGTGATGGGCATGCAGGTCCGCTCGATCATCGGCGGGATGAGAACCACGAGCCTCGCGGACGCGCTCGGCTTCGCCGGGATCGTGGTGCTGGCGGTGATCGGCGTCCGCTTCATCCTGGTGATCGCCTTCAACCGGGCGGCGCAGTTCGAGATCGTCCGGGGCAACATCCCGGTGCCGTTGCTGCGGCAGGGCGTGCTGGTGGGCTGGAGCGGCATGCGCGGGCTGGTGACGCTGGCGACCGCGTTCGCGCTGCCGGACGCTTTCCCGCATCGCGACCTGATCGCGCTGACGGCCTTCAGCGTGGTGATGGCGACGACGGTGCTGCAGGGGCTGACGCTGCGGCCGCTGATCCACCTGCTGCGTCTGGATCGGAGCGGCGAGATGGCGCGCGAGGTGTCGCGCGCGCGCTCCCGCCTGATCGCGAGCGCGCTCGCGGCACTGGAACGGGAGCACGGCAGCGAGGCCGAAGCGATACGGAGCGCCTACCGGATCCGTGCCGGCGATGCCGGTCCGGGCTCGCTGGAGCGGCATCGCAGGATCGGGCTCGCCGTGATCAAGGCCGAACGTGCCGAGCTCGGGAGATTGCTGCACGAGCACCAGATCGAGCCCGACACGTTCGATGTGCTTCAGGAGGAAATCGACTGGCGCGCGCTGGACCTGCTGCCGCAGCAGGAGCGCCGGATCGAGGAGGGCTAGCGCCCGGACCGAGGCACGCGCGATCGCGCCGGATGAGGGCGTGTGACGGGAACCGCCGCGGTCGCGGCGCAGGCCGGAGCAGGCGACGGCGTCGCGGCGGCCCCGCGGCGCATCAGCGTCACCAGCCCGACCCCGATCGCGACCAGAGGAGTGACCGTCCCGCTCGCGAGCACGATCCAGCCGGCGCCGCCGCACCAGATGACCAGCGGCAGGAGCAGCATGACGTCGTCGGGGTCGAACGGTCGCGACGCACCGCCCGCCACCGGCTCGGTCGGCGCCTCCAGTGCGTAGACAAGCAGGAAGATCGCGGCGACGGAGAGCGCACCGCTGAGGCCGAGTTCGAGATGGGCGCGCGGCAGCACGGGCAAGCTTGATCCGACGCCGATCCCGAGCCCGAGGAAGATGGACATCGCCGCCAGGCAGTCGGCGGCGAAGTCGAAGTGTCGGCCGATACGACTGAACCGCCGGCTCTGCCGAGCGAGTTCGCCGTCCGCACGATCCAGCAGCGCCGACAGGAGGAACCACCCTGCGCCCGCCGCCATCAGCCGCCCGGCATGGATGAAGCACACGGCAGCCAGCAGCGCCGTCAGCAGCCGCAGGGCGGTGAGCATGTCCGGGGTGATGCGCGTGTGCACGAGCATGCCGACCGGCCGGCGCAGGCCGCGGTGCAGAAGTGTATCCTGGCTCACGCGGCGATCCCCGGGCTAGCTGGGCGGTGCGATCGGCAGGCTGATCGAGCAGCGCGAACCGGTCCTGCTCCGCCTTGATCCGGGACCAACGAGCACCGTGGCCCCGCGGCTTCGAGTGTGACGGAAACGTGTGATCGCGGGTGGTGACCGCGTCGCTGCACCGGGCGGCACGGCGGCGGCCGGCCGGGTCGCCGGCACGCGCTCCGCCTGCCGGTCCGATCCCGGCACCGGGACGCACCGGAGCCGGCGATTGCGTCGGCACGGAGGAGCATGCGACATCCTGTTGGAACTCCGGTCGGACGCAAGGCCGCGCCGATCAGCGAAGTCCTGTCGATGGAGAGGAGACACCCATGGCCGATGCGAAGATGATTTCTCAGCTTGCAGGCAGTTCCGGCTTCATCGCCGCACTCGACCAGAGCGGCGGCTCGACCCCGGGCGCCCTCAAGCTCTACGGCGTTCCGGAGAGCGCGTACGGCAGCGAAGCCGAGATGTTCCGACTGATGCACGAGATGCGCGTCCGCGTCATCACGGCACCCGATTTCATCGGCAGCAAGGTGATCGCGGCGATCCTGTTCGAGCAGACGATGGATGGCGAGGCGAAGGGCCGCCCGGTTCCGTCCTACCTGTGGGAGGAGCGCGGCGTGGTCCCGTTCGTGAAGGTCGACAAGGGGGTCGAGGCCGAGACGGACGGCGTCAGCCTGATGAAGGACATGCCCGCGCTCGACGCGCTTCTCGAGCGCGCGGCCAGGCTCGGGGTCGCCGGCACCAAGATGCGCTCGACGATCCGCCTTCCCGACGAGAAGGGCATCGCCGCGATCGCCCGGCAGCAGTTCGAGGGCGGCGAGAGGATCGCCGCCTACGACCTGATGCCGATCCTCGAGCCCGAGGTGCTGATCAAGAGTCCGGACAAGGCGGGCGCCGAGGCGATCCTGCGCGATGAGCTCAGGAAGGGTCTCGACGCCCTCCCCGGCGACCGTCAGGTGATGCTCAAGCTCACTATTCCGGAACAGCCGGACTTCTACCTGCCGCTGATCGAGCATCCGCGTGTCGCCCGCGTCGTGGCGCTCTCGGGTGGCTACCAGCGTGACGAAGCCTGCGAGAAGCTCGCGCGCAACCACGGGCTGATCGGCAGCTTCTCGCGCGCCCTGCTCGAGGACCTGAAGCGTTCGATGTCCGACGTCGAGTTCGACGGCGCACTCGGACCGCCGATAGACGAGATCTACGCGGCCTCGGTCGACAAGCATTGACGCTGCCGACATGACCTGACGCCGGTTGTTCGGCGAATCTCCTTGTCCGGTCGAACGACTCCGTTCGACCGGATGATGCTCTGGCGCCGGCGATCGCCGTCGTTCGCGGCACGAGCCGCCGCACCACCAGGACGACACGCAGCTCCGGCGCGCGGACAGCTGGGCCCACGCCCGGAGGCCGGCGTCACACGGTGACGAGGATCTTGCCGATCTGCTCGTTGCCTTCCAGGTAGCGGTGCGCCTCGACGATCTGGTCCAGCGTGAACGTCTTGGCGATGCGCGGCGTGAGCGCCCCCGAGGCGAGACCGTCGAGCACGTAACTCACGCCGCGCGCCCGGCGCGTCGGATCGCCCAGGATCTCGAGCAGCGTGTAGGCACGCATCGACAGGTGGTTGCCGAAGGCCGCCATGGTCGGGAACGGCGTCTCCTCGCCGCTCAGCGCGCCGTACTGGAACAGGACTCCCGACGGCGCCATCCCGGCCGCCAGCTTCAGCACCGTGCGACCGCCGACCGGGTCGAACACCACGCGAGCCCCCTTGCCGCCGCTCGCCGCCATGATCGCCGCCGGCACGTCGTCCTCCTCGGTCGCCACGACCGCCGCGGCGCCGGCCTCCAGCAGCGCCGCCCGCTTCGCCCGCGTGCGCGTGGTCGCGATCGGTGTCGCGCCCGCGTGACGGGCGATCTGGATCGCCGCCAGTCCCACGCTGGAAGAGGCGGCGGTGATCACCACCGCATCGTCGGCGCCGAGCCGCGCGATGTCGATCAGCGCGCCGTAGGCCGTCATGTACTGCATCCACACCGAGGCCGCCTGCTCGAAAGACAGCGTGTCGGGCTTCGGCACCAGCACGTCGGCGGGAACCAGCGCGGTCTCCGCGTAGCTTCCGTATCGCGTCTGCGAGTAGCCGGGGATCGTGCTGACCGCGTCGCCGACGCCGACGCCCGTGACGCCCGGTCCGATCGCGCGGACGATCCCCGAGACCTCGTAGCCGATGCGCGACGGCAGGCTCGGCTGCTCCATGTATTCGCCGCGTCGGAACATCGCCTCGGCGCGGTTGAGGCCGATCGCGCGGACTTCGAGTTGTGCCTCGCCCGGTCCCGGCTGCTGCGGCGTCTCCTCCTCGAGCTTCAGCACCTCGGGACCACCCGTCTCGTGGAAGCGCACGACCCTGCTCATCGACGACCGTCTCCAGCGATTGCGTCGCGCACGCTGCCACCTCGTGCCGACAGGTGCAATCCGGCGCGCGCTCGACCGCATCGATCGGACCGTGGTCTCAGGCGAGGAAGCGTCGCAGGAGGGCGTTGAACGCCGCGGGCGCCTCGAACGCGGGGAAGTGGCCCACTCCGGCCATCTCGTTCAGCGCTGCACCCCTGATGAGGCCGGCGATCTTCGCGCCGGCGGCGAGCGGCGCGTTCACGTCTTCACCGCCGACGACCACCAGCGTCGGGCAGTCGATCGAGGCAAGCCGCACCTCCAGGTCCAGCCCCGCGATCATCTCCCACATGCAGGCATGAAACTCCGGGCTCTGCTGCATCAGGCTCCTGGTGGCGCGATCGAGCATGTCGGGCCGCCGCTCGCGGAATGCCGGCGTGAACCAGCGCTCGTTGGAGAGCTGCGCGATCTTCGCCATGCCCTGCGTGCGGGCCACCCTCGCGCGTTCGCGTATCGCCTCGCGCACCGGCTCGGCGAACGTGCACAGGGTGGCGACGAGGGACAAGGAGCAGACCAGATCGGGACGCCGCAGCGCGAACGCCTGGGCGATCATGCCGCCGACCGACATTCCCACCAGGTGAACGGGACCGGCATCCAGATGAAGCACCAGGCCTTCGAGGCCCCTCGCCATCAGCTCGAAGCTGGGCGCCGCGTCCAGCTTCCCGGAGAGACCGTGATCGGGCATGTCGAAGGCCGCGACGTCGTGGTCGCGCCCGAGATCCTCGATCTGCGCGCTCCACCAGGTGAGGTCCAGGCCGACCGGATGCAGCAGCACGATGGGGCAGCCGCCTCTCGGGCCTGTCCGGACGAAATTGATGTCCGACACCCCGTCGATCTTGATCTGTGGCAAGACTGTGGTCCTCCGAGACGGCCGCGCCCGCTGGCGGCGCCGTGCGACTACGCTACATGGTGTCGCGTCACGCGGAGCGCGCGGAGACGGGAGCCGGTACGTTCTCGACGGAGGCGGTGGCGCGGCACGCGCAGCGCCTCGATCGGGCCCCCGATCCTGAGACCGGGGGACGGCGTCCGTCAGACCAGGCCGCCGCCGCTCCCGGTCCTGCGCGGGCGCCGCGACGCGCAGGTCGCGCGGTAGCCGCTGGCCCGGTAGGCGGCGAGCGGGTCGATGGCGGCCCCTTTGCGGAAGCGCGCCATGGCGAGGATGGGGGCCACGTCGGTCGTGAAGGCGCGCTTCAGCAGCTGGTTCGCCATCATCGCGTCGTTGGCCTCCTGCAGGTCGGCGAGGCGGGCATGGTCGACCAGCGACGCCTGCGCGTAGGCGCGCTGGATCTCGATCGCCGACGAGATCAGGCTCTCGATCGGATCGGTCACGTTGTGCGACTGGTCGATCATGTAGGCCGGCGGAAAGCCGAGCGCGCCGCGGGCCTCGGCGTCGACCAGCTCGTGGAAGATCAGGAACAGCCGGAACGGGTCGATCGCGCCGGCATCCAGGTCGTCGTCGCCGTACTTGGAATCGTTGAAGTGGAAGCCCGCCAGCTTCCCGGCATGGACCAGTCGCGAGACGATCATCTCGATGTTCACGTTCGGCGCATGATGGCCCAGATCGACCAGGCATCGCGCCTGCGGACCCACCTCCCGGGCCGCCATCAGCGAGGACCCCCAGTCCGCGACGACGGTGGCGTAGAAGGCCGGCTCGTACATCTTGTGCTCGAGGAACACGCTCCAGTCCGGCGGCAACGCGGCGGCGACCTGCTTGACGCTGTCGACGTAGCGCTCGAAGGCGCGCCCGAGATGCGACTGGCCGGGAAAGTTCGAGCCGTCGCCGACCCAGATCGTCAGCGCCCTGGCGCCGAGGATCTCGCCGGCGCTTATGCAGGCGACGTTGTGGGCGATCGCCTGCGCGCGCACCGCCGCGTCGGTATGCGACAGCGAGCCGAACTTGTAGGAGAGCGGGTGCGCCGCATGGGTCGGGTGATCCTGGAAGCTGTTCGAGTTCACCGCGTCGAAGCCCAGGCCCAGCGCCGCCGCGTGCGCGCGCAGGGCGGCGTAGTCCGTCACCTCGTCCCAGGGGAAATGCGGCGAGATCGTCGGCGTCGCCCCGGTCAGGCTATGGATGACCGCGCAGTCCTCGATGCGGTCGAACACCGTGGCGGGCTCCCCCTCGCCGGGGAAGCGGGCGAACCGCGTGCCGCCGGTGCCGGTGCCCCAGGACGGCACCGCCACGCCGAACCCCGCGACCTTCCGCGTCACCGCCTCGATGTCGATGCCGCTCTCGCCGAGCCGCTCGCCGAGTGCCGCGTAGTCGCGCGCCGTGCCGGCTTCCAGCGATCGGTTCAGCTCGGCCCGGAAGTCGCGGTCCGCCGGCCGGATGTGGCTGATCTGGTTCATCGGTGGGCCTCCCTGCCGTTCAGCGGGTGAACGCCGGCGCGTGGCCGGCATCGACGTTGAGGATGTTGCCGGTCGATTTGCCGGAGCGCTGCTCGGACGCGAAGAACGCCACCGCCTCGGCGACGTCCTGCGGATAGACGCCGCGCTTGAGCAGGGAGCGCTCGATGTAGACGTGCTCGAGATCCGCCCGTGTCGTCTTGTTCGAGGCGGCGCGCTGGTCGCCCCACTCGCCCTGCCAGATGCGCGATCCCCGCAGCACCGCGTCGGGGTTGACCACGTTGGCGCGGATGCCGTGCGGCGCGCCCTCCAGCGCCAGGCAGCGCGCGAGATGCACCTCCGACGCCTTGGCGACGCAGTACGCCGAAGCACCCGGCGAGGCGACCATGGCGTTCTTGGAGGCCACGACGACGATGGCGCCGCCGGTGCCCTGGTCCTTCAGCAGCCGGAACGCCTCGCGGGTGACCAGGAAATACCCGGTGCAGAGGATCGACAGGTTGCGGTTCCACAGCGCCAGGCTGGTGTCCTCGATGGGCGCCGCCGAGGCGATGCCGGCGTTGGAGACGCAGATGTCGATGCCGCCGTAGGCCAGCGCCGCCTCGGCGTAGAGTGCGGCCACCGCGGCCTCGTCGGTCACGTCCACCCACAGCCCGGCGGCGGCGTCGGCGCCGTACTGCGTGCGCAGCGTCGCCTCGGCCTCCGCGAGCACCCGCCGGTCGATGTCGGCGATCACCACGCACGCCCCTTCCTCGGCGAGACGGCGCGCCGTGGCCATGCCGATGCCGCCGGCGCCGCCGGTGATCAAGGCGACCTTGCCGGCCAGCGCGCGGGGCTTCGGCAGGCGTTGCAGCTTGGCCTCCTCGAGCAGCCAGTACTCGATGTCGAAGGCTTCCTGCTCCGGCAGGCCGCGATACCGCGAGACCGCGCAGGCGCCGCGCATGACGTTGACGGCATTGCCGTAGAAGTCGGCGGCGTGCCGCGCCGTCGCCTTGTCGGCGGCGAAGGTGATCATGCCGACGCCGGGGATCAGGTAGACCACGGCGTTGGGGTCGCGCATCGCCGGCGAGTTCGGACGCCTGCAGCGCTCGTAGTACGCCGCGTAGCGCTGCCGGTAGGCGGCGACCGCGGGCGCCAGACGCGGCAGGATGTCGGCGGCGGTCTCGCGGGCGGGATCGAACGCGATCACCAGCGGCGCGATCTTGGTGCGCAGGAAGTGGTCGGGGCAGGAGGTGCCGAGCGGCGCCAGCTCGGCGAGAGCCCGGGAGCCGACGAACTCCAGGATCGCCGGGCCGTCGTCGAAATGGCCGATCGCGGTGGCGGTCGAGGCTTCCTGCTGGCGCCCCGAGATCAGGCCGCGCAGATGCGGCATGAGGGCGGCCGCGACCGCGCGACGTCGCTCCGGCGGCAGTGCGGCGACCCTCTCGCCGCCGAAGGCCGGCCGGCCTTGTGTCCGCTCGGCCAGCCACGCGGTCGCTCGGTTGATGGTGGCGATCGTGGTCTCGTAACACTGCTTCTGGGTCTGCCCCCAGGTGAACAGGCCGTGCGCCTCCAGCACCACGCCCTCGGCGTCCGGGTGCGCCGCCACGAAGCGCTTCAGCCACACGCCGAGCTCGAAGCCGGGACGTCGCCAGGGCAGCCAGCCGATGCTGTCGCCGAACACCTCTCGGGTGAGCCTCTCGCTGTCGGCGGAAGCGGCGATGGCGATGATCGCGTCGGGATGCACGTGATCGACGTGCGGATGGCTGATCAGGCCGTGCAGCGCCGTGTCGATCGAGGCGGCGCGCGGGTTGAGGTTGAACGTCAGGTGCGGATAGAGCCCGACCATCTCGTCCTCATGATCCGCACCGCGGTACAGCGCCTCCGCGCGCAGCAGCTTGTCCAGGTAGAGCGTGGCGAAGCCGTCGAGCCGCATCGTGCCGAGATCGCCGCCGGACCCCTTGACCCACAGCACGCCGGTCGTCTCGCCGGTCAGCGGATCGGTCATCGGCAGCTTCGACGAGGTGTTGCCGCCGCCATGGTTCGTCACCCGCTTGTCGGATCCGAGCAGGTTGGAGCGGTAGAGCAGGAGCATCTCCGGCGACAGGGTGGCGGCATGCGCCTCGTCCCAGCGGTTCTCCAGCAGCGGCACGGCGGCTGCATCCATGGACGTTCTCCTGCCCGGCGATCCCCGGAAACCCTCGCATAGACGTCAATATCCATCAATATCAATCGTCGTCGATCATGGACGCCGCGTACCGCCTTGACGTGAGGGCGATGATGATCCTATCTGATCGAAGTCCGGGGTGAAGGGCCGCTGCACATGCTCGAGCGGGAACGCCAGAGGCTGATCCTGAGGACGGCCGAGGAGCGTTCGATCGTCAGCGTGTCGGACCTGTGCGAGATGCTCGGCGCCTCGGAGGCGACGGTGCGACGCGACATCCTCGCGATGGCGGACCGCGAGGAGGTGCGCCGGGTGCGCGGCGGCGTCGAGGCGCTGCGGCCGCGCTACCAGCCGCACCTGGTCGGCACCCCGTTCGTGTTCAGCCAGGACGTGCAGCCTGCGCAGAAGCGCGCCATCGCGCGCGCGGCGAGCGCGCTGATCCGCCCCGGCGAGAGCATCATCATCGGCGGCGGCAGCACGACCTACTGCCTCGCCGAGTTCCTGGAGGACACCGACCTCGACATCCTGACCAACTCGTTCCGGCTCGCCGGTCACCTGGTCGCCAACAGCCGCAACCGGATCACCCTGCCGGGCGGGGCGATCTACCGCGAGCAGTCGATCGTCCTCAGTCCGTTCGACAGCGAGATCACCAGGCATTTCTACGGCCGGACCCTGTTCACGTCCTGCTACGGGCTGAACCGCTTCGGCATGATGGAGAACGATCCGCTGATCGTGCAGTCGCACACCAAGCTCCTCGCCAGCGCCGAACGCGTCGTGGTGCTGGCCGACAGCCGCAAGCTGCGTCAGCAATCCGCGATGGTGGTGATCCCGCTGAGCAGGATCGCGACGGTGGTCACCGATTGGCAGGCGTCGCCGGAGGATCTGGAACCCTTCCGCCTGGCCGGCATCGAGATCGTCGTGGCGCCGCCCGAGGTCTACGCGGCGACGAGCGACGCGGCATAGAACATGAGGCCGCCGGAAGAGCGGTCGAAGTCCAGGGAGGAGCAGGCGTGAACAGACGAGCTTTGTTGACGGGCCTCGTGGCGATCGGCGCGGCTTCCGCAGGCAGACTGCGTGGTCCGGCCGGCTCGGCCTGGGCCGCCGGCAGGCCGATCCGGATCGCGATCGTCGCGAAGTCGCTCGGCAACGGCGTCTTCAATGCGGTGCATCTCGGGGGCTAGGAGGCGGCCAGGAGCGCGGGCGGCATAGAGGTGATCTTCACCGGTCCGACCGACACCGCGGCCGAGAACCAGATCGACGTCATCAACGCGCTGATCGCCCAGCACGTCGACGCGATCGCGATCTCCGCCAACGATCCGGACGCGCTGGTGCCGTCGTGCAAGCGGGCGATGCAGCGCGGCATCAAGGTGATGTCGTACGACTCCGCGGTCGCCAAGGAAGGACGCACGCTGCATCTGGCGGACGCCACCGACGACGAGGTCGGACGCGCCTGCAACGATCTCGCCGCCAGCGCCTGCGGCGGCCACGGCAAGATCGCGGTACTCTCCGCCACCGCGACCTCGACCAACCAGAACGCCTGGATCGCGGCGATGAAGCGCGACCTGCCGAAGCATGCCGGCCTCGAGCTGGTGTCGGTCGTCTACGGCGACGACCTGTCGGACAAGTCGTATCG
>CAXTNB010000016.1:13420-15892 GCA_964245385.1 uncultured Acetobacteraceae bacterium
ACGCACGGCTTGGTGAGCACCACCGACGGCACAAGCGCGCTGCTGCAGAAATATCCCGATCTCGCCGTCATCGTCGCACCCTCGACGGTCGCGATCACGGCGGCGGCGAAGGCCGTCGACGACGTCGGCAAGTCCGGCCACGTGTTCGTCACCGGCCTCGGCCTGCCGAGCGAGTGCGCCGGCGCGGTGGAGAAGGGCACGATCAGGAGCTTCGCGATCTGGAATCCGGTCGATATCGGCTACGCGGTGATCGAGGTCGCGCGCGCGCTCGCCGCCGGCCAGGCCGCCCCCGGCGGCAGCGTCGCGGTCGGGCGCCTCGGCAGCATCGCCTTCGATGCCGACGGCAACGGCACGCTCGGCAAGCCTACGGTCTACGACAGGTCGAACATCGTGGCCGCCGCGAAGCTGTTCTGACCCGAGGCGCGCGCGATGCAGCCGATCCTCTCCCTCGAGGCCGTCGCCAAGTCGTACGGCGGGGTCAAGGCGCTGACCAGCGGCGCGCTCGATCTCTATCCCGGTCAGGTGACCGCCCTGCTCGGCGAGAACGGTGCCGGCAAGTCGACGCTGGTGAAGATCATCACCGGGATCGTGCAGGCCGATGCCGGGCTGATCCGCGTCGGCGGCGAGGCGGTGCGGATCGCGTCTGCCGAGCACGCGCGCGCGCTCGGCATCAGCGCGATCTTCCAGGAGCCGGTGGTGTTCGACGCGCTGAGCGTCGCCGAGAACATCTTCATCACCGGCCGGCCGCGTCGCAGGGGGCGGCTCGGCCTGTCGGCGGTGGACTGGGCGGCGATGCGCGCGCGGTCGCGGGCGATCCTGGACGCGCTCGATCCCGGCATCGATCCCGACATGATCCTGGGTCGTCTCTCGGTGGCGCAGCGCCACCTGGTGCAGATCGCGCGCGCCCTGTCGAACGACGCCCGCATCGTGATCATGGACGAGCCGACCGCGGCGCTGTCGCATCGCGAGGCGGAGGAGCTGTTCGCCATCACCCGACGCCTGCGCGACGAGGGCCGCGCGATCCTGTTCATCTCGCACAAGTTCGAGGAGGTCTTCGCGCTGTGCGACCGCTACGCGGTGTTCCGCGACGGTGCCGATGTCGGGCAGGGATCGCTCGACGGGGTCGATCGCGACCGGCTGATCACGCTGATGGTCGGCCGGCCGGTGGAGCAGGTGTTTCCGAAGCAGCAGGTCGCGATCGGCGAGGAGATCCTGCGCGTCGAAGGGCTGCGGCGCGGGCTCGAGTACGAGGATGTCTCGTTTACGCTGCGGCGCGGCGAGATCCTCGGGGTGTACGGGCTGGTCGGCGCCGGACGATCCGAGGTGATGCACGCGCTGTTCGGCACCGCGCCGGCACAGGGCGGCCGCATCGTGATCGACGGCCAGGAAGCGGTGATCGGCTCGGCGCGCGAGGCGATCGCGCTCGGGATCGGGATGGTGCCGGAAGACCGCCAGTCGCAGGGCGTGCACCTGAGGCTGCCGGTCGGCGACAACATCACGCTGGCCTGCCTGCATCTCACCACCAGGGCCGGCTTCCTCCGGCCGGTCCGGGAGGGCGCCGAAGCCGGCCGTCTCGCCGGGACGCTCGGGGTGAAGATGTCCGGCCTGGAGCAGCGCGTGGAGGAGCTGTCCGGCGGCAACCAGCAGAAGGTGGTCATCGCCAAGTGGCTCGCGACCCGGCCGCGCGTGCTGATCCTGGACGAGCCGACCAAGGGCGTCGATGTCGGCGCCAAGGCGCAGGTGCATCGCCTGATGGGGATGCTGGCGCAGCAGGGCGTGGGCATCGTCATGGTCTCCTCGGAACTGCCGGAGGTGCTGGGCATGTCGGACCGCGTGATGGTCATGCGACGCGGGCTGGTGCAGGCGATCCTGCCGCGGGAACAGGCGACGCCGGAGCGCGTCGTCGGCCTCGCCACCGATGCCTAGGCGGTGCGGGCGATGAGCGGCAGGGCGCTGCGATCGCGCGAGGCGGGACTGCTCGGCCTCGTCCTGCTGCTGCTGATCGGGATCGCGCCGTTCTTCCCGCAGTTCCTGCGGCCGGCCAACCTCGCCGGGCTGCTGGACGACACGGCGCTGCTGATCCTGCTGGCGCTGGGCGAGATGCTGGTCCTGCTCACGCGCGGCGTCGACCTGTCGATCGCGGCCAACCTCGCGTGCACCGGCATGGTGGTGGCGCTGCTGAACCAGCACCATCCGGGCTGGGGGGTGCTGCCGGTGCTCGCGCTGTCGCTGCTGATGGGTGCGGCGCTCGGTGCCGCCAACGGCGCGCTAGTCTGGCTGCTGCGCATGCCCTCGATCGTGGTCACGCTGGGGACGCTCTCGATCTATCGCGGCGGCGTCTACCTCGCCTCGGGCGGCAGGTGGGTGAACAGCAACCAGATGTCGCCGGCCTTCCTGGAGCTGGTGCGGCTGCGGCTCGCCGGGCTGACGGTGCTGTCGTGGGCCGCCATCGTCGCCGCGCTGCTGGTCGCA
>CAXTNB010000016.1:15902-16140 GCA_964245385.1 uncultured Acetobacteraceae bacterium
CCGCCGCGGGCTATGCCGGCATCGATGTCGGCCTGATGCAGTTCACCGCCTTCACCGTCGCCGGCGCGATCGCCGGACTGTGCGGCTATCTCTGGGTGTCGCGCTTCGCCGTCGCCTATACCGACGTCGCGACCGGCTTCGAGCTCCAGGTGATTTATGATTGGGTGATCTGCGTGTTCTAGATATTGGTTTGCGTCGGCAGCGTCGCGGGCGTGGTGCTGGGAGCCCTGTTCCTGGG
>CAXTNB010000017.1:0-12105 GCA_964245385.1 uncultured Acetobacteraceae bacterium
TCGCCCAGATGCCGCCGCCCATCGCCAGCGCCGCCGTGGCGAGCCAGGCATGCCGGGCCCATCCGAGGGAAGCCCGCACCCGGCTGGCCAGATCGAGCGCCGTGTAGGACGCGGCGACCGCGATCACGATCGACAGCAGGACCAGGGCACTGTCGTGCGTGCCGGTGACGATCATGCTGCGAGCCCTGTCGTCCGTGCAGCTATCATTTCGATATCATACCAGATAGCCGCGTTCTGCGGCCAGCACCGCGCGCCGCGCGGACCGGTAGAAGATCCCGCTCGACCGACGGCGCTCGAGGGGCGTGTGCCCGCATCCGAGACGTGACCCGTCCAGAGGGCGGTCGATCGCATCCGGTGGCCGGCGGATCTGGAACAAGACGGCTCGTCGAGATCGCTGAAGCCGAAGCGGAGCAACACCGGGACCAGGGCTCAGCGGTCCCGGAGGCCACGGTGGCGTAACAGCGCCGCGCAGGCGCGAGGCATCGCCCGCCGCCGGCTCCGCACCGTCGGAGAGGAACCCGAAGGATGAGCCTGCCTCTCGCCGCAGAGACCTGAGAATGATGGTCGGTCGCCGAGATCACCTCGAACCTCCGACCTGTTCGCCGCTCCACGCGGCATCTGCGGCTCACGATCCCCGTGACCGGTCCTTCCAGGTCGAGTGCGACCCGCACCGGCATCGTCCGGCCGAGAAAGTTCGATTACCCTGTCCGGCTTCAGGCAGCTTCTGGCGGTCCGATCGCGTTGAGCTGTGCTAACGGCAGCGGGTGCGGCAGACATGGCAGTCTCGGCAGATTTGCCCATCACGGCCGAAGGCAGCTCGGAGCCCGGCTACCTGGCCCTTCTACGTCGGCCGAGCTTTGCCCTCTTCTTCGTGGCGGCGACAGCCTCGACGCTCGGATCGGCGGTGGTGCCTGTCGCGCTGACCTTCGCACTCCTCCAGGTGGGATACACCGCGACATCGGTCGGTCTCATCCTGGCGGCGCAGACCGCGCCTACCGTCATCCTGCTCCTGGCGGGCGGCATCATCGGCGACCGATGGTCCCGACGTCGCGTCATGATCGGTGCGGACGCCCTGAGATGCGTCTGCCAGGGCGGTCTCGCCGCGTTGCTGGCTACGGGTCATCCGTCGCTCCCGTTCCTCATGCTGCTCGCGGGGTGCCTGGGCGTCGGGAACGCCTTCTTCAGCCCCGCCGAGAGCGGGCTGATCCCCGAGATCGCCGGCGAGAAGGACCGGATCAAGTCCGCCAACAGCCTGCTGGGCATCTCCAGCTCGCTCTCGGCCATCCTGGGTCCAGTGATCGGCGGCATGCTGGTCGGGCTGGGAGACGCGCCGCTCGCGATCGGCATGGACGCGCTCTCCTACGCCGTCAGTGCCGCCTGCCTCGCCTTCATCCACATCCCGCCGCACGAGAGGAAGCTGACGACGTCGTTCCTCACCGATCTCAAGCAAGGCTGGTCCGAGTTCCGGCAACACAGGTGGCTGCAGCTGGTGACGGCCCAGTATGGCCTCCTCAACCTCGTCACCTTCGCACCGTTCTTCGTGCTGGGGCCGGTCATCTTCTCGTCGATGCCACATGGCGCCCGCTCCTGGGGGCTGATCGCCTCGGCGACAGGCGCCGGCGGCGTCATCGGCGGCCTGCTCATCCTCAGGTTCCGACCATCCCGGCCGCTCGTCGCCTATGAGATCTCGGCGGCGCTGCTCGCCGCTCCCCTGGTCGTGCTCGCCGTACACGCGTCGATCCCGGTGCTCATGGCGAGCAGCGCCGTGTTCGGTCTCGCCTTGTCCATTCTCAACGTCACGGTGCAGACGACGATACAGGAGCGCATGCCGGAAGACGTTCTCTCCCGCATCAACGCCCTGTTCAGCGTGGTGGCGACCGGCCTCGGCCCGATCGGCTTCGCGCTCTGCGGGCCGGTGGCTCATCTCGCGGGGCCGCGAAACGCCCTCGGGGTCGGCTCCGGCATCACCCTCGTCAGTGCGGCCGCCCTGCTTTGTCTCGGCCATATCCGACATCTGAAGGCCATACGCACGCCGTGAGCCGCTCAGGTCGACGACCTCCGCATCCGTCGCTGTCGACCCGACGGCGCGCCTCCGTCAAACACGCCGAGGTTGTCTAAAACCCTCAGGCAAGGCAAGTCTCCGGGTCCGCTCGAAGAGGGGGTAAGCATGGCCATTCGCATCAACGGGATCGAAACCGGCGTGCCAGCTGACCCACGCGTGTCGCTGCTCGACCTGTTGCGCGAGACGCTGCACCTCACCGGCACCAAGAAGGGCTGCAACCAGGGCGCCTGCGGCGCCTGCACCGTCCTGGTGGATGGCGAGCGGATCGTGTCCTGCCTCGCGCTCGCGGTGCAATACGAGGGACGTCGCGTCACCACCATCGAGGGGTTGGCCGACGGAGACGGATTGCACCCGCTGCAGCAGGCGTTCGTCGAGCATGACGGCTTTCAGTGCGGCTACTGCACGCCGGGCCAGATCTGTTCCGCGGTCGGCATGGCGGCGGAGCTGGAGCGGGGGGCGCCGAGCCTGGTCACCGTCGATCTCTGCTCGGACGCGGCCTTCACCGGTGAGGAAGTGCGCGAACGCATGAGCGGCAACTTGTGCCGCTGCGGCGCTCATAACGGGATCGTCGCCGCGATCTCGCAGACCTACGCGGAGGCGGCGGAATGACCCCCTTCAGCTATACGCGAGCTGGCAACGGTGCCGATGCGGTGAGGCTCGGCGGCATGGACCACGCGAAGTATCTCGGCGGCGGCACCAACCTGGTGGACCTGCTGCGCGAGACGATCGAGCAGCCGTCCGCGCTGGTCGACGTGACCGGCCTGTCCTCCACCATCGAGGAGCGCGAGGACGGCAGCCTTCTGATCGGCGCCGCCGCGCGAAACACCGCGCTGGCCGAGCACCGCGCGTTGCGCACCCGCTATCCGGTGCTGGTGCGCGCGATCCTGGCCGGCGCCTCGGCGCAGATCCGCAACATGGCGACGGTGGGCGGGAACATCCTGCAGCGCACCCGCTGCACCTATTTCTACGACGACGAAGGTTCACGGTGCAACAAGCGCAGTCCGGGCCAGGGCTGCGATGCGGTAGACGGGTTCAACCGCATCCACGCGATCCTGGGCGCCTCGCCGGCCTGCGTCGCCACCCATCCCTCCGACATGTGCGTGGCACTCGCCGCACTCGACGCGACGGTACACCTGCAGGGGGACGGGCGCACGCGGAGCTTGCCGCTGACGGAGCTGCATCGCCTGCCCGGCGGCCGTCCGGACCTGGAGACGGAGCTGGAGCCCGGCGAGCTGATCACCGCGGTCGAGCTGCCGGCGCTGCCGGCGCAGGCGCGCTCCACCTACCGCAAGGTGCGCGACCGCGCGAGCTATGCCTTCGCGCTGGTCTCGGTAGCGGCCGTGCTGGAGGTCGAAGCAGGCGCGGTCAAGGATGTCCGGCTGGCACTGGGCGGCGTCGCGCACAAGCCGTGGCGCGCGCGCAAGGCGGAGGACGCGCTCCGCGGCGGCCCGGTCGACGCGCAGGCGTTCCGCGCCGCGGCCGAGGCGGAGCTGGCGGACGCAGCGCCGCTCCGCGACAACGGGTTCAAGGTCGAACTCGCGAAGCGAACCATCACCGCCGTTCTCGGCGATCTGGCTGGAGCAGCCGCATGAGCATCGTGGGAAACGCGGGAGCAGCCGCGCAGGGCGCCGCGCAGGCGGTGATGAAGAAGGCCATCGAGCTGGCACCGGACAGCTGGCTGCCCGGCGGCAAGCCGGATCCGCTGATCCGCCACAAGCACGGCCTGATCGGCGCGCCGATCTCCCGCATAGACGGCCCGCTCAAGGTCCAGGGCAAGGCGAAGTTCGCGGCGGAGTTCCCGCTCGAGGGGATGGTCTACGCGGCGGTGGCGTTCAGCGCCGTGCCGAAGGGCCGCATCGCCACGCTCGACACCGGCGCGGCCGAGGCTGCCCCCGGCGTCGTCCTGGTGATGACCTACAAGAACGCGCCGCGGATGAACGACATGCCGCTGTTCATGACGTCGGAGAAGGCAGTGGGTGGCGACAAGCTGCCGATCATGCAGGACGACCGCATACACTGGAACGGCCAGCCGATCGCGGTGGTGCTGGCCGAGAGCCAGGAACAGGCCGACCACGCCAGGTCGCTGCTCCGCACGACCTACGCGCAGGAACCCGCCACCACCGTCTTCGCCGAGGCCAAGGCGCGCGGCACCGATCCCGGGATGTTCATGGGACAGCCGCTGAGAACGACGATCGGCGACGCCGCGGCGTCACTGGCAGCCGCGCCCGTCTCGGTCGACGCGGAGTACTCCACGCCGCGCCACAACCATAACGCGATCGAGCCGCACGCGGCGACGCTGGCGTGGCGAGGCGACGAGCTGATGGTGCACGACGCCTCGCAAGCCGTCGCGCACACCGCCTGGTCGCTCGCCACCGTGTTCGGGCTGGACGAGAAGCAGGTCCGTGTCGTCTCGCCGTACGTGGGCGGTGGGTTCGGCTCCAAGACGCTCTGGCAGCACCAGGTGCTCGGCGCGGCAGCGGCCAAGCTCGCCGGGCGGCCGGTCCGCATCGCCCTGTCGCGCGAGGGCGTGTATCGGATGGTCGGCGGCCGCACCGTCACCGAGCAGCGGGTCGCGATCGGAGCCGAGGCGGACGGCCGCTTCACCGCCATCATCCATACCGGGACGGTGGCGATGACGCGGCACAACGCGCTCCCCGAGCCGTTCATCCTGCCGACGCGTGGAGCCTACGCCGCCGACAGCTTCAGGCTCGACGTCGAGGTGGCCTACATGGACATGCTCGCCAACACCTTCATGCGCGCGCCGGGTGAGGCGGTGGGCACGTTCGCCCTGGAATGCGCGGTGGACGAGCTGGCCGCGAAGCTCGGCATGGATCCGATCGAGCTGCGCTTGCGCAACGAGCCCGAGAAGGACCCGACGGAGGGCACGCCCTTTTCCTCCCGCCACATCGTGGAAGCCTGGCGTGCCGGCGCCGAGCGGTTCGGGTGGAACAAGCGCAACCCGTCGCCGCGCGCCGTTCTCGAGGGCGAGTGGCTCGTCGGCATGGGCTGCGCCACGGCGACCTACCCCTACTACCGCATGCCCGGCGGCGCGGCGCGCATCACCCTCACGAAGGACGGCGCTCGGGTGGAGGTCGCGGCGCACGAGATGGGCATGGGCACCGCCACCGTACAGACCCAGGTCGTCGCCGAGCGGCTCGGGCTGGAGCTGGACCAGGTGAGCTTCGGCTACGGTGACTCCATCATGCCCGGCACCGTGCTCGCCGGCGGCTCGCAGCAGACCGCCTCGATCGGTGCGGCCGTGATCGCGGCGCATCGCGCGCTGGTCGCCGAGCTGCTCAAGCTCGCGGGGAACACCTCGCCGCTCGCCGGGCTCGGCGCGGACGAGGTCGGAGGCCTGAACGGCGGCCTCGTCAAGCTCGACGAGCCGGCACGGCACGAGAGCTACGCCGCGATCCTCTCCCGGGCGCAGCGCCACGAGGTGGTCGTGGAGGCGGCAGCCCCGCGGCCGATGGAGGCGCAACACTGGTCGATGCACTCCTACGGCGCCATGTTCTGCGAGGCGCGGGTCAACGCGGTCACCGGCGAGACGCGCGTCAACCGCTTCCTCGGCTCGTTCGACTGCGGGCGCATCCTGAACGCCAAGACGGCGGCCAGCCAGTTCCGCGGCGGGATCATCATGGGCCTCGGTCTGGCGCTGATGGAGGATACCCAGTTCGACGAGCGCAAGGGCCGCGTCATGAACCCGAGCCTCGCCGAGTACCACGTCCCCGTCCATCTGGACGTGCCGGAGATCGACGTGATCTGGACCGACATCCCCGATCCGCACACGCCCATGGGCGCGCACGGCATCGGCGAGATCGGCATCACCGGCACCGCGGCAGCCGTCGCGAACGCGGTCTTCAACGCGACCGGCAAGCGCATCCGAGACCTCCCGTTGACGCTCGACAAGCTGATGTAGCGGCCGACACGCGCCGCGGATGCTGCCTGAACGCCGTCTGTCGCGACCGTTCGCGAGGACGCGCATCAGCGCGCCTCCCCGGCCGTCCCCGCCGCGATCCAGTCCACTACCGCCTACAGGGCTGCGGTGGCGCCCTTCTTCTGCCGCCGCCCGTCAAAGAGGGTTCGCTGACGATGGGCGCTCGTGCCCTCGGCGACGATCCGGCGTGCATGATCGAGCTCCGCCCTGCAGCCGAGCGCCCCGGCATCGTCGTCGGTCCAGTCCAGCAGCTTGTCCAGATGGGCCGCCAGCGTCACCTCGGCGTCCGCCGGCTCGTCGATCAGGCGCGCCTCGGTGCCATCCCGCTGCGCCCGCCACAGATTCTCCGCCGTGAGCGCTCGGGACACCGCCGTCAGGTCGCGGTGGATCGCGTGCCTGCGCACCAGCAGCCGCACCAGGCAGCGATACAGCGCCGCGATGGCGAGCGTGTCCTCCAGCCGCGTGCAGCTGTCCGCCACCCGCAGCTCCAGCGTCGGAAAGCGGACCGACGGTCGCAGCGTCCACCACAGGAAGCTCGCATCCTCGATCGCCCCGCAGCCCACCATGGCCGCGACGTAGCGGTCATACTCCGCGGTGTCGGCGAACAGGTCCGGCAGCCCGGTGCGCGGCATCTCGCCCCACACCGACAGCCGGTAGGCGGCAAGCCCGGTGGCCTGCCGCTGCCAGAACGGCGACGAGGCCGACAGCGCCAGCAGCACCGGCATGAAGGGCAGCAGCCGCCGCATCAGCGCGACCCGCTGCGTCGGATCCGGCACCTCGACGTGCACGTGCATGCCGCACACCATGTCGCGCTGCGCCAGCATCCGCATCGCCGCCCCGATCGCCCGGTAACGTGGCTTGTCGGTGCGGCTCTGATGGCGCCATCGCGCCATCGGCTGGGTGCCGGAGGCCAGCACCAGGATGCCGTGCGCGCGCCCGATCGCCGCCAGCGCCTCGCGCAGCCGTCCCAGTGCTGCCCGCGCCTCGTCGAAGCTGGTGGTCGGTTCGCAGGCGATCTCCAGCTGTGCCTGCAGCAGCTCGCGCTCCGCCGCAGGCAGCGCCGCATGCACTGCCGCGTGGAACGCCTTGAGGGTCCGGCGCGGCGTGCCACGCGTCGTGGCGTCGGCGAGGAACAGCTCCTCCTCGATGCCGAACCGATACCCGGTGCCCATCCTGCCCCCCAAGACCCTCCGGCCAGGGTGAACCTGGCCGGCCTCCGCCGCGCAGCATCGTGGCGACCGGGCCTCGGCGTCCAGCGCCAGCTGCACGATCCGACGCGTCGTGGCCGGTCTCGTCGTCTCGCCGGCCCGGCTCGCGGTGCCGTTCGCGGTGTCCCTCGGCGCTCGCTGCCTTCCGGGAACGCTCCGAGGACGGAGCGCGCGGCCGGGACGTCGATGTCGTGCTGCCCGTCGGCCGGGAGTGGTCGAGACGGGGTGGTCGATCTCGGGCTGTGCAGACGCGCCGCGATGCTCCAGACTCCGGGCCGCTCGGGGATGGATCGATGAACCGCAAACAGCGTCGGGGCGCCGCACGATCGCACCGGCACGCACCTTCTCCCTCGCCGGCCGCCACGTCGCTGCTGGGCCTGGCCCAGGCGCAGATCGGCCTCGGCCGCTTGCACGAGGCCGACGCGCTGTGCACCCGGTGCCTCGCCGCCGAGCCGGGCCAGCCCCGGGCCCTGCACATGCGCGGCGAGATCGCACGCCGGCAGGGACGACCGGCCGATGCGATCGAGCACTTCACCGAGGCCGCCGCGGCAGCACCGGGGGTCGCGGCGATCCACGACGGTCTCGCCGAAGCCTACAGGGCGCTCGCGCGGCCGGTCGAGGCGGAGCGGCACTACCGGCGCGTCGCCGAACTGCAGCCGAATGCCGCGACCCTGCTCAATCTCGGCAACGCCCTGATGGAGCTGCGGCGCCCGGCCGAGGCGGTCGTGGTCTACCAGGCCGCTTCGCGCCGCGACGACCGCCTCGCGGAAGCGCATTACGGGCTGGGCAGCGCGTGGGCGGCGCTGGGTGGAACCGAGGCGGCGGCCGCGTTCAGCCGCGCCATCGCCCTGCGGCCCGATTTTGCACTTGCGCACGAAGGCCTGATCGACGCCCGCATCGCCGCGAATGCCGGAGAAGCGGCGCTGCAGTCCGCCTGCACGGCCTTGCTGCACGCCGACACGGCAAGGCTGCGCGTGCAGTTCGTCGACTGCGTGCTCGAGGTTTCGCCGGCGGCCGAGATCCCGGGACTTCGCGCGCTGCTGCAGCGCGCCCTGCGCGAGCGCTGGACCCGCCCGCAGGCGCTCGCGGCCGCGGTCTGCGCCGCGGTACTCCTGCGACCCTTCGACGTGCGGGACCCGCTGCTTCACACCCTGCTGGAACTGGCTCCGATCCCGCATCGGGAGCTGGAACGAGAGCTCACCGGGCGGCGCCGCGAGATCCTGCACGCGGTTGCCGGCGGCGCTCTACTGGACGCGGAGGAGCTCGCCGCCGCGTGCGCGCTGGCCCGGCAGTGCTTCATCAACGAGTATGTCTGGCACCGCCTGGCGGCGGAGGGCGACGCGCTGGAGATCCTGCGCCAGGCGATCGAGACGGATCTTGCGAGCGGCGTCGCGCCTGCGGATACGGGGCTCGCCGTCCTCGCCATGTATCTGCCGCTCGCCTCACTCGACGGGGCCGAACGTCTGCTCGCGGCCGGCCGGCGGTCGGAGGTCGCTGCCCTGCTCGCGCAACAGGTCGGCGATCCGGCCGAGGAGGCGCGGCTTCGAGACACGGTGCCGCGCGCGACCGCGATCGAGGACGAGGTATCCAGGCGCGTCCGCGATCAGTACGAGGAAAATCCATATCCGCGCTGGGTGGCAACGATCGAGCCGGCACGCCAGGTCCAGCTCGCCGGCTGGCTCACCGACAGATTTCCCGGCGTGACGGTAACGCCGCCTCCCGGCGGACGCGCTCTGGAGGTGCTGGTGGCCGGCTGCGGCACCGGCCAGCAGGCGATCGAGACCGTCCAGGCCCTGGCCGGCGTCAAGGTGCTGGCGATCGACCTCAGCCTCGCCAGCCTGGCGTACGCGCTGCGCATGACGGCGGCACTCGGCGTCTCGGGGATCGACTACGCCCAGGCCGATCTGCTGCGAGCGGCACGGTTGGGGCGTAGCTTCGACATGATCGCCGTCGGCGGGGTGCTGCACCATCTCGGTGATCCGTGGGGCGGTTGGCGGGCGCTGGTCGCGCTGCTGCGTCCGGGAGGCGTGATGAACGTCCTGCTCTACACGGAGCGCGGCCGCACCGACGTGCGGGCCGCGCGCGACTGGATCGCCGCGAACGGCTTTCGTCCGACGTCGCGAGCCCGGACTTTTATTCCACCAGCGGCTGTCGCGACCTGCTGTTCCACGTCCAGGAACGGCCGGTGACGCTGCCCGAAGTCGGCCGCTTCCTCGCCGCCGAAGGCATCGAGCTGCTCGGCATCGAGGTGTCGGCGGCGACCGAGCAGGCCTTCAGGCAGTGGCGCGCCAGCGATGATCCGCTGCGCGACCTTGCCGGCTGGGACCTGTTCGAGGCCGAGCACCCGAGATGCTTCGCCGGGATGCTGAACCTGTGGGTGCGCAAGCCGTCCGGATCTCCTGCCTGCGACGTCGACGCGCGATGATCCTCTTGCCGAGCCGTCCGCACCCGGTGTCCGGGGCGGTGGGCAGCGCCTGAGGTCAATCCTCGTCCGGCGAAGGACCGCGCGAGCGCATGAAGCTCAGCCGCTTCTTCATGGCGGCGAGGCGCTGCTGGTGGTCGCTGCCGCGCCGCATCGCGACGCCCACCGCCAGTATGTCGATCAGCACCAGGGCCGCCAGCCTGGTGATGGTGGGCGTGTAGATGTCGGTGTTCTCGAGCGTCTCGATCACCAGCAGCAGGTCGCACAGGCGGCCCATCCGGCCGCCCGGACGCCCGGAGATGCCGATCACCTGCGCCCCCGTCTGCCGCGCCGCCCGCATCACCTCGAGCAGCGCCGTCGTCTGCCCGGTGTTGGAGATCGCCACCGCCACGTCGCCGCGCTGCATCATCGAGGCGGCGATGAACTGCTGGTGCGAATCGGTGTGCACGTTGCAGGGCACGCCGAACAGGGGAAACTTCTGCTGCGCGTCGGCGGCGACGATGCCCGAGGCGCCGAAGCCGAAGAACTCGATCCGCCCGGCACCCACCAGCAGCTCGATCGCCCGCGCCACCGCCTCGTGGTCGAGCTGGCTGCGGGCCCAGTCGAGGCTGGTCATGGTGTAGTCGAACACCTTGTCGGTCAGCGTCTGCGGCGTGTCGGTCGCATCCAGCACCGACTGGGTGGCCGGCACGCCGAGTGCCACGCTGTGCGCCAGCTTGAGCTTGAAGTCCTGGAAGCCCTCGAAGCCGAGTGCGGCGCAGAACCGCATCACCGTCGGCTCGCTCACCCCGGCGTTGCGCGCGGTCTCGGCGACGGTGGCGACCAGCGCCGCCTGCGGGTCGGACAGGATGTGCTCGGCGACGCGGCGGTCGGATTTGCGCAGCTCCGGCAGCCGCACCAGGATCAGCTCCAGCACGTTGCGGCCGGAGGAGGCCAGCCGCTCCGCGCTCCTGCCGGTGCCGTCGTCCGCGGCGGTCCTGTCATCTGCGCTCGCCATCGTGCTCCTGCGGCCCCGCGGGCGGGTGGTGGTCCCCGGCCGGGGCAAGCAGGAATGCGTGTCGCAAGTCGGGCCGCAGAAGTCCAGGTGCTCGCCCGGCGGCCGCCCGGCGCGCGGCCGCGGCCTCGATCTCCGCCGGATCGATGGTGTTGAACGCGAACAACCCCCAATGATGCGGCAGCAGCAGGGGCACGCCGGCCGCCTCGCACAGCGCCACCGCCTCGTCGAGGGTGAAGTTGCCGGGTATGCCGGCCTCCGCCCGCACCGCGTCGCGCCCGTTCACCGGCAGCAGCGCGATGTCCGGCGCCAGACCGCGCACGGCGTCGACCAGCCCCGGATAGGGGATGCAGTCGCCGCCGTGGTAGAGGCGCACGCCCGCCAGCTCGATGCCGTAGCCGAGGAACCGGTGACGGCCCTGCCGGTCCTGCTCCAGCCGCTCGTGCGCCGCCGCCACCGGCCTCAGCACCAGCTCGACGCCCGGCATCGGCCGCAGCGTCTGCCCGGCATCGGCCGGCACCAGCCGTGCGGGATCGAGGCCCAGCGCCTCGGCATGCGCCTGCTCCGCCGCCGGCACCAGGAAGCGGCAGCCGGGATGCCGCGCCGCCAGCACCGGCAGGCTGCCCGGGTCCATGTGGTCGGAATGGCGGTGCGTGCACACCACCAGGTCGACGCGCGGAAAGGCGTCGGCCGCCAGCGGGGCGGCCATCATCCGCAGGTGCGGGAAGCGGGTGCCGCGATACTTCACCGCCAGATGGTCGGACAGGTACGGATCCACCAGCACCACCGTGCCGCCGAGCCGCAGCACGAAGCCGGCCTGTCCCAGCCACGCGAGGCCGATCCCGGCGATCGGCTCGGCCAGCCAGGCGCCCAGGCCGTCCGGCAGCGGCTGTCGGGTGACGGCGATCACGTCGCGGGTCCCGAGCGGAGTGCGCGACGCAGGTTGTCCACCGCGGCCACCGTGGCCCGCCGCACGCTCTCCGCCGTCAGCCCGCCGACATGCGGTGTCGCGATCACCCGCGGATGCGACAGCAGGGCGGACGGTCCCGGCGGCTCGGCGGCGAACACGTCGGTGGCGTAGACCCGCACCTCGTCGCGCTCGAGGGCGGCCAGCATCGCCGGCTCGTCCACCAGCGCCGCCCGCGCCGTGTTCACGACGTGGCAGCCGCCGCGCAGGCGGTCGATCGCCGCCGCGTCCAGCAGCGCCCGTCCGTCGGCCGGCATCGGGCAGTGCAGCGACAGCATCTCGGACTCCGCCAGAAGCTGCTGCAAGGAGGTCCAGGCGAAGTCGCCGGCGGGCGCGAAGCCGCGGTCGGGACAGGGGTCGAACACCCGCACTCGCGCGTCGAAGGCGAGCGCGAAGCGCGCCACCAGCCGGCCGACGGCGCCGCAGCCGACCAGGCCCAGGACGCGGCCCTCGATCTCCAGGCCCGGCCGCCTCCGCCAGGTTCCGGCCTTGAGTGCGGCGCTCTGTTCCGGAAC
>CAXTNB010000017.1:12115-16135 GCA_964245385.1 uncultured Acetobacteraceae bacterium
TGAACACCAGCTCGTGGCCGTCCTCGACCAGGGCGTCGAGTGCGGAGTCGCGGTGCCGCGTCAGCGAGCGCGGCGTCACCAGGATGCGGCTCATGCCCGCGCGCCCGCCCGGCGCGGCGCACCCCCGGCGAGCGACGACAGCGTCTCGAACACCGGGCCGGACGACGGGATCTCGACCGCGAACACCTCGGCGATGACCTGGGTCCAGCCGTGCAGGAAGTAGTTCCAGCCGTCGAAGGTCGCGAGGCCGGACCGCTCCGCCTGCGCCTCGGCCCGGTCGAGGAACACGAGGTCGCCGCGATAGTTCAGCTCCCACACCAGGCCGCCGCGCGGGAAGCGCGCCTCGGCGCCGAGCGGCGAGCCCGGGCGATCCTTGCCGAGCCCGGTGGCGTTGACCACCAGCGAGCCGTCCGGCAGGCCGTGCAGGATCGCGTCGTGGCACTCGCTCGAGTCCGACAGCACGTATTCGGTCGCAACGTCGCTGCCGAGGCCGGCATGGAAGCGGCGCAGGTTGTCGAGACGGGTCCGGTCGAGGTCCGCGACCACGATGCGGCGCGGCCGGTCCGCGCCGTGCTGCGGGCGCATCAGGTTCCAGCTGATCGCGGTGGCGGCACCGCCGGCGCCGATCAGGAACGCGTCGGCTCCCCCGCCTCCCGCCTCGAGGCGCCGCTGCCAGTGCCGCGGCGGCACGATCGCGTCCAGGGCGAGACGGGCGGAAGTCGGATCCTTGGCGTGGCCGATCAGCCGGCCGTGGCGCTTGGACAGGCAGCTCACCTCGTGCAGCGACTCCGCGTGCGGGTCGAGCGCGTCGAACAGGTCGGCCGCCGCGTGCAGCAGGTCGATCTTGTGCGCGGTCACCAGCGCGCCGGCCGAGAGCGGGTCGCCGCGCAGAAACGACACCACCTCCCGGTAACGCTGCGCCGGCGCGTGCAGCGGCAGGTCGATGCCGTTGATGGCGCACGCCCCGAGCCCGAGCAGCTCGGCCCAGCGCGGAAAGACGGTCATGATCGACGACTGCGCGGTGCTGACGCCGATGAAGTGCAGGGTCGGCACGGCGCAGGCCGGCGGACGCGGCGTCATGCGCGCTGCCTCGCCCGGCCGGCGAGGCGGACCGCCTGCTCGGCGTTGCGCCGGATCCCGGCCCAGTCGCGCTCGCGGATCATGCTGCGGCTGGCGATCCAGCTGCCGCCGACCGCCGCCACCGACGGCTCGTGCAGCCACTCGGCGAGGTTGGCGATCGACACCCCGCCGGTCGGGATGAAGCCCGGCCCGTGCAGGGCGAAGGGGGCGGCGATCGCGCGCAGCATCGCGATGCCGCCGGCCGGCACCGCGGGAAAGAACTTGAAGGTGCGTATCCCGCGCTCCAGGCCGGCCTGCAGGTCCGACGGCGTCATCGCGCCGGGGACGTAGGCGAAGCCGGTTGCCGCCGCCGCGTCCAGCATGCGCGGGCTCAGCCCCGGCGCGAGCGCGAAGCGGGCGCCCGCCTGCGCGGCCCGCCGCAGATCCGCCGGCGTGACGACCGTGCCGGCGCCCACCAGCATGTCGCGGTAGCGCCCGGCGATCCGCGCGATCACGTCGGCCGCCGCGTGGGTGCGCAACGTCACCTCGACGACGCCGAGCCCGGCCTCCAGCAGCGACTCCGCGAGCGCGTCCGCTTCCGCGACGCCGTCGACCTCCACCACCGGAATGACGCCGAAGGCGGTGGCCTCGCGCAGCGTGTCGTGCATGTCGATCATGTCAGGTCGCCGCCCCGGCGACGCGAGGGCGGTAGCGCGGGTTCGCGACGCGCTTCCAGCCGCCCTCCCCGTCATCGACGATCAGGTCGCGCATGCCGCCGCTGCGGGCGATGATCTCGTAGTCCTGGCCGGCATCGGCGGGATAGCAGAACAGCGTGACCAGCGGCACGCCGCCGACATTGACGCTGCGGTGGATCCAGTGCGGCGCCACGTAGACCAGGCCGTTGGGCGTCATCTCCTCGGCACGCACGGTGCCGTCGGCGAGCTCCATCAGCATCACCCCGTGCCCGGACTGGCAGAGATAGATCTCCGGCCGGTCGCCGACGGCGTGGATATGGCCGCGGGTGAAGAGGAACTCGTCGCCGACACGGCCCGGCTGCAGCGTGCTGGTGCCGAAGATCATGTCGCCGGCACGGTCGGAGGGTCGGAACTCGTCGACCCGATAGGCGACCTCGGTGCCGCGCGTGCGGGCGATCTCGGCGTAGGCGGCCTCGTCGGCGAACAGCCCGGCGAGTTCGTGGTAGCGCTTCTCGTAGCGCCGGGTGCGCCCCGTCATCTCGCCGGCGGGCGAGATGAGGACGGAGACGGGCAGGGAACAGGACATCGAGGCGCCTTCCAGCACGTAGGAGATGCGGTGTGCTTAAGTAGCACTACTACCTGATTGGGCGGCTGGGCAACCATTTCGAGCGATTTCGCGTCGCAAGGCCGGGTTTCTGACTTGTGGCAGCCGACGTATCTGTTGTATTGCTACCGAATAAGGGGGCAGCGCTACGGAAGTGGTCCGGTGCTGCTCCGGGGGAGAACGAGGTCCATGAGAACGATTCTCGCAGCGGCGGCCCTGGCCGGCGGCGTGGCGCTCGCGGCGGCGCCGGCGGCGGAGGCGAAGACGGTCAAGATCGGCCTGTCGATGCTGACCCAGAACGCGCCCTATTACGCGGCGCTGCAGGTCGCGGTGCTCAAGGAAGCCAAGGCGCTGGGCGCGCAGGTCGTCACCGCCGACGCCAACAACGACATGCTCAAGCAGATCTCCGACGTCGGCGACATGCTGTCGCAGAACATCGACGTGCTGATCATGGATCCCAAGGACGCCAAGGGTATGGTCGGGGTCACGCGCGATGCCGCGGCGGCGCATGTTCCGGTGATCATCGTGGACAGCTCGATCGACCCGTCGGCGCCGGTGCTGACCACGATCCAGTCCAACAACGCCGAGAACGGCCGCCTGATCGGCGACTGGCTGATCAACCAGGTGAAGGGAAAGGACCTGCACCTCGCCGTGCTCAGCGGCGACCAGGGCAACGTCGTCGGCGAGGCGCGACGCGACGGCGTGATGGAAGGCATCATCGAGGCGCAGCTGCGACAGCTCGGCCATGCCGGCTTCACCGTGGTCGGCCAGGGCTGGGGCGGCTGGACCCAGGAGGGCGGCGTCAAGGCGATGGAGGACCTGCTCACCGCGCATCCCGACATCAACGCGGTGCTGGCGGAGAACGACAGCATGGCGCTGGGGGCGATGCGCGCGATCCAGGACGCCGGCAAGGCCGACAAGAACATCCTGATCTTCGCCGCCGCCGACGGCCAGAAGGAGGCGGTGAAGCTGATCGAGGACGGCAAGTACGGCGCGACCGGGATGAACGATCCGGCGGTCATCGGCAAGATGGCGGCCGACCTCGCGGTGAAGGCGGCGACCCACCAGGTCCCTGCCGGCACGCCGAAGATCACCTACACGCCGCCGGTCGCGATCACCAAGGCGAACGCCGCGCAGTACTACAAGCCCGACGCGGTGTTCTGATCCCGGACCCCGCGATGCCGGGCGAGCAGGCGATCCTTCCGGGTGCCGCGGGCGGCTCGCGCGGCCTCGGCTCGGCCAGCGTCGAGATGACCGGGATCTGCAAGCTGTTCGGCGGCATCAGGGCGCTCGACGACGTGTCGTTCTCGGTGCGAGGCGGCGAGGTGCACGCGCTGCTCGGCGAGAACGGTGCGGGCAAGTCGACGCTGATGAAGATCCTGGCAGGTGCGCACCAGGCGACGGGCGGCGAGATCCGCATCGGCGGCGACCGCGTGACGATAGCCTCGCCGCACGCCTCCCGCGCGCTGGGCATCGGCATCATCTACCAGGAGCTGGCCCTGGCCGCCGAGCTGACGGTGGCCGAGAACATCTTCCTGGGCGAGCTGCCCGGCCTAGTGAACGCCCGGCGGCTGCGCGCCCGGGCGCGCGTCCTGCTCGACGAGCTCGGCTTCTCGATCGACCCGGGTGCGGTGGTCGGAGACCTGCCGCTGGCCTTCCAGC
>CAXTNB010000018.1:0-12826 GCA_964245385.1 uncultured Acetobacteraceae bacterium
TGCTGCGTGAGCCCGGTGGTGGCGCCGGTGCCGCCGCGACCGTCGATCCAGAGGTTCGGGTAGGCGTCGGTGTTCAGCCAGGTCGTCCGCGCCGGGTCCCAGAACTGCCACGGCACCGCGCCCGCGGCATCGGCCTGCCCCAGGGCGAAGGCGGCCGCCTGCGCGCTCTGCGTCACCAGCCAGACGGCGTTGCCCAGCGTCGTCGGGCCGATCTCGCCGCGTCCGCCGGTGGTCGGCATGTAGCGGGTCAGGCCGTTCGCCGCCAGCGGCGCGTCCCAGTCCGGCTGCGCCATCGCCGCCGCCTCGCCGGCGAGCAGCGCGCGGGGCACGCCGCCTTCGAGATCGTAGCCGGCGACCAGGCCGGTCCGCTCCAGCGCCGCCACGTCGTGCCGGACGTTGATCGGCGGCGCGTCGTTGCTCCAGACCAGCCGGTGCCAGCTCTGGTACTGGAACTGGTGGATGCCGGGCCGCGCGTAGACGGTCCTGCCGCCGAGCCGGATCGTCGCGTCGTAGGTGATCGCGCCGCCCTCGCGCTGCATGGCGAGGTCGTTGCGGAACTGCACGTCGGTGCGGCTGCTGCCGTCGCGGTAGCCGCGTATGTCGAGGCTGAGGTGCATCGATCCGGCGACCGGCGCATCGACCCGGACCTCGCCCGCCTGCGGTCCGCGGAGCCAGCTGGCGGCGGACCCGGCGGCCAGCGCTCGGCCGAGCAGGGCGCGCGCGTCGAGATGATACGGCGTCGCCTGGCCGCCCGACCGGATCGTCAGGTCGACGGTGAGGTCGTAGCGGCCCAGCGCCGCCGGCAGGTCGAGAGCCGGATCGGCCGGCGGCGGCGCCCGCATCAGCATCAGCGCCACCGACCGGTGCGCCGCGAGCGGCGGGGCGGTCAGGGTGAGGGCGCCGAGGCGGGCGGAACCGTCGGCGTAGCTCGCCTTCACGTCGAGCTGGACCGGGATCTGCCGGCCGGCCGAGGCGGCGGCGAGCCCGCTGCCCGCGGGAAGCTGTCCCGGCAGGAACGCCTGCCCGAAGGTGAGCATGCGGGCGGGGATCGCGGCGTCCCGCTGGTTCTGCAGCACCACGCCGACCAGCGGGCCGGATCCGGGCGGCGGCAGCGGGGCGGCGCCGGCGGCCGATGCGGCCAGGCCGAGCCCCAGCAGCGGCAGCGCCCGCAGCAGCCGGCGCAGGCCGCTGCCGAGCCGGTGGGCGACCGCCTCGGACGAGCGCGCCGGCACCAGCGTCACCCAGTGCAGCGGCGCCGACGCGGTCGCGAGGCTGGTCTTGTAGCGATCGGCACCGGCGAGGAAGTCGTAGGTCTGCATCCCCTCGGCGAGGTAGCGCTCGATCGCGAGCTGGTGGCAGGTCATGCCGGGCTTGGCGTGGGCAGGGGCAGAGGCGTAGTCGAAGCCGCTCTGGTAGGCCGAGACGCGGCCCCGGAAGCAGAAGCCGTGCAGGTAGCCCACCACCCGGTCGCCGGCCTCGACGCGCAGCAGCTGGACCGCGTCGGTGCGGTCGATCAGGGCGTGATGGAACCGGCCGAAGGCGGGATCGGCGAACGCGCCGGCACGGCCGCGCGCGGTCCAGGTAGCCTGATGCAGCGACGCCAGCTCGCCCAGGAACGCGTGCGCCTGCGCCGGGGAGGCTGCCCGGATGACCCGCAACGGTCCGATCTCGCCGTAGCGTCTCGCCGAGCGGCGCAGCTGGTAGCGCGCATTGGCGCTGAGCTGGTCGATCGGCCGGCCGCCGGTGCGCCGGATCGCCGCGAGGTCGACGTACGGTGCGAGTCGGGTCTGCCGGCTGGTGCAGGCGGCATCCAGGGTGTCGGCCAGCCGGAGCTGCGCGTTACCGATCCCGCTCAGCACCAGCGAGCGGCGGCGCCGGTGGCCGCGCAGCGCTGCCCGGAGGCAGCCGCGCAGCGCGTCGTCCGCCTCCGGGGCGAGCAGGACGCCGTTATGCTCGACGAACACGCCATCCCAGGCCGGCCGACCGCTCTCCGAGAGCCACAGCCGGTCGCGGCGCGGCCAGGCTCGGCGTCGTCGGTTGAACAATGCCAGCGCCACGAGCTCGCCCTGGCGCCGCGCCTCGATCAGCACGGGATCGTCGAAGCGCGCCGCGGCGAGGCAGCCGATCCAGTCCCAGCTCTGGAAGAACGAGCACGCGGCACGAGCCTCGAGCTGCCGCCATCGTTCCTCCACGACATCGAATGACGCCGGTTCCATCGCTTCGATCGTCAGCATCGGCCTGGCCATTCTCCGCAGCGGCGACAGATCATGCCGCTGTCGCATCGACAAGCCGAGCATGATCGTTTCGAGCGTGCTACATAAACGCTGCGGCGGCTCGACGGCGAGCGGTCGCGGCGGAGGATTGCCATGTTCGCCAACGTCGTCCCCTGCGCGCCGCTGACCGGCCGCCCGGTCTGCGCCGTCGCGGTGGATGCGGAAGAGGATTTCGACTGGAGCCGGCCGTTTCGCTCGACGGCGTATTCGACGCACTGCATGAGGAATGCGCGCGAGCTGCAGGAGATCGTCGGCGCCTACGGGGTCGTGCCGAGCTACCTGCTGACCTATCCGGTGCTCGACGATGACGACGTGGTGCGCATCCTGCGTCGGCAGCTCGGCCGCGGGCAGTGCGATGTCGGCGTGCAGCTGCACCCCTGGGTCAACCCGCCGTTCGAAGGCGGGGACGGTCCCGGCATGTCGTTCTCCGGCAACCTGGCGGCGGGGCTGGAAGAGCGCAAGCTGGTGGCGCTCAAGGGCCGCTTCATCGAGCGGTTCGGCAGGGAGCCGCGCGTCTATCGCGCGGGGCGCTACGGCCTCGGGCCGGATACCGCGTCGATGCTGGAGAAGCACGGCTTCAGCGTCGACACCAGCCTCGCGCCGCGGACCGACGCGACCGACGAGGGCGGTCCCGACCATAGCCGCTACGACTTCGGGGCCTTCTGGTTCGGCGAGCGGCGGCGCCTGCTCGAGCTGCCGCTCTGCCGCAGCGTCGTCGGCTGGGGCGGAAGGCTGGCGCCCCCGCTGTATCGCGCCCTGGCCAGGCCGACGACGCCGACGCTGGCGCGACGCCGCATCCCCGGCCTCGTGACCCGGCTTCGTTTCGCCGAGCGGATCACGCTGTCGCCGGAAGGCAACGACCTGGGTGCCATGCTGCGCCTGCTGCGTCGCCTGCGCGCGGGCGGGCAGACCGTCTTCGTGCTGAGTTTCCACAGCTCCTCGCTCGCCGTCGGTCGCAACCCGTACGTGCGCACCCGGGCCGAGCTGCACGGCTTCTACGACCGCCTCTCGGCGCTGCTGGAGACGATGGCGTCGCGGATGCAGTTCCGGTTCGCGAGCCTCGCCGAGCTGCCGCGGCAGCTGAGCGAGGCAGGGTGAGCGGACGCGACAGGGTCGTGCTGGTCGCCAACAACTTCCCGCCGGTGCGCGGCGGCTCGGCGGTGGTGTACGCGAACCTCGCGCGCTGTGCCGCGGACCGGATGATCGTGCTGGCGCCGCGGTCCGGCTACGATGCCGGCCTGCCGCTGATCGGCTGGCGCGAGCACGACCGCGACAAGCCCTACCCGGTGCTGCGGCTGACGCTGCTGCGCACCCGGATCGACGGCGTGCCGCGGCCGGGTCCGGCGAAGCTGCTGTTCCTGGCCCGCGACGCCGCACTCCGGCTGCGCCTCGCCGCCACGCTGTTGCGGCTGGTGGCGACGCGGGGCGTGCGCGCGATCTGCGTCGGCGAGCTGCTGGCCAGCGGCTGGGTGATCCGGCTGTTCCGCTTCGTCCCCGGCGTGCGCACCGTGGCCTACGTGCACGGCGAGGAGATCACCACCGAGGATCTCTACGACCCCGGGCATCGCCGTGCCCGCAGCACCCTGCTGCGCAGCGACCGCATCGTCGTGGTCAGCCGCTTCACCCAGCAGGCGGTGCTGAGCCTGCTCGGCGGCGCAGCCGACCGGGTGCGCCTGATCGAGAACGGGGTCGACGGCGAGCGCTTCCACCCTGCCGCGAAGGCCCCGGACCTGGTCGAGCTGTATCGCCTGGCCGGCTGCTTCGTGTTCGTCTCGGTGTGCCGGCTGCTCGAGAAGAAGGGCATCGACATGGCGATACGGGGCTTCGCCGAGCTGGTGGTCCGACATCCGGACAGCCGCTACCTGATCGTCGGCGCCGGACCGCACGGGGACGCGCTGCAGGCGCTGGCGCAACGGCTCGGCGTGGCCGACCAGGTGGTGTTCGCGGGCCAGGTGGCCGATGACGAGCTGGCCGAGCACTACCGGCTCGGCGACGCCTTCGTGATGCCGAACCGCGCGCTGCCGAACGGGGACACCGAGGGGTTCGGCCTGGTGTTCCTGGAGGCGAACGCGTGCGGCCTGCCGGTGATCTCGGGGCGCGACGGCGGCAGCACCGAGGCGGTCCAGGACGGCGTCAACGGCTTGGTGGTGGACGGGCATTCGCCGCCCGAGGTCGCGGCCGCGATGCTGCGGCTGCGCGAGCAGGCCGCGCTGCGCGGCACGCTGCGCGAGCAGGGCCTGTCGGTGGCCCGGCAGGCCGGCTGGGACGCGAAGACCGAGGCGTTCCTCGAGATCTGCCTGGACACGACGGCGCAGCGCCACCTCGTGGGCGCAGCGGCATGTCGCTGAGCGCGCTGCCGGTCGCCCTGACGGTGCCGCCGCCGAGCCTGCTGCCGGTCTGTCTCGCCGGGCTGCTGATCGTGCGCCGCCGGCCGCGCGCCGGGATCGCCCTGCTCGCGATCGGCCTGTGCGGCTTGACGCTGCTGGCGACGCCGCTGGTGTCGGGCTGGCTGATCGCGTCGCTGGAGCGGAACCTGCCGCTGATCCCGCCGGCGAACGATCCGCCGCGGGCGATCGTGATCCTGTCGGCCGACGTGGTGCGCAGCGCCGGCACGCCGGACCTGGCGGCGGGGTCGCTGACGCTGGAGCGCGAGCGGGCCGGCGCGTCGTTGTTCCGCAGGACCGGGCTGCCGATCCTGGTCACCGGCGGCCCGGCCGGCGAGGACACGCTGGCCGCGGTGATGGCGCGCAGCCTGAGCCGGGATTTCGGCGTGCCGGTGCGATGGATCGAGCCGCAGGCGACGGACACCTGGGAGAACGCGCGGCACAGTGCCGCGATCCTGAGGGCGCAGCGCATCCACTCGGTCTACCTGGTCACCCACGCCTGGCACGTGCGCCGGGCGCTGATCGCCTTCGCCGGCACCGGCATCACGATCACGGCGGCTCCGGTCCGGCTCGACCCGGTGCGCGCCAGCGCCGCCGACTTCGTCCCGCGCACCAGCGCCTGGCTCGCCAGCTACTACGCGCTGCACGAGTGGATCGGGTGCGCCGACTACGCGCTGTCGCGGTAGCGGCATGGCGACGCGGATGCTCCTGGCGGAGTCGGTCGACGCGCTGCCGCCCGGCTGCGCGGCGCTGTTCCCGTCCGATCCGTTCGCGAGCCTGGGCTGGTACCGCACGGTCGGCGCGCACGCGCTGCCCACGGGCGTCGCCGCCTGCTTCGCCGTGCTGACGCAGGATGGTCGCCCGCAGGCCGTGGTTCCGCTCGCGCGGCATCAGGACCGGTTGGGCAGCCTGACGACGCCGTACAGCTGCGTCTACTGGCCGTCATCGGGGGGCGCCGGGCCGGCCTGGTCGCGGACCGTGGGACGGGAGCTCGGACGGGTCTGCCGCGCCTGGCCCACGGTTCGCCTGGACGCCATCCCTGCCGAGTGGCCGGATCTCGCGGCCTTCATCGACGGGCTGCGCGCGGCCGGCCTGCGGGTGCAGCGCTTCGACCACTTCGTCAACCGGTACGAGCCGGTCGCAGGAAGATCCTGGGCCGACTACCTCGCCGACCGGCCGGGGGCGCTGCGCGAGACGGTGCGTCGCAAGCTGAAGCGATGCGCGGGCGAGACCCGCCTCGAGAGCTTCGCCCGCCAGCCGCAGCTCGAGCGCGGGATCGAGGCCTTCGAGAGCGTCTACCGGGCGAGCTGGAAGCAGCCGGAACCGTTCCCGCGCTTCAACGCGGCGCTGATGCGCGACGCGGCGGGATGCGGCGCGCTCAGGCTCGGCGTGCTCTGGGCGGGAGATCGTCCGGCCGCGGCGCAGTTCTGGATCGTGTCGGAGGGACGCGCGACCGTCGTCAAGCTGGCGCATGACGAGCGGTTCAAGCCGCTGTCGCCGGGCACGGTGCTGCCCGCGATGATGCTGCGCCGCCTGCTGGACGAGGAGCGGGTCGAGCGCCTGGATTTCGGCCGCGGCGACGATCCCTACAAGGCGCTCTGGACGACGCGGCGCCGCCAGAGGATCGGGCTGCTGCTGATGAACCCGCGCCGACCGGCCGGCCTGCTCGCGATCGCGCGCGGCGCGCTGTCGCGGGCGAGCGGCAGATGGCGCCGCCCCTCGGCACGACCTGCCTGAACCCGATGGAGGGCCGAGCCGCGGCCTTCCCCAGCCGGTGAGACGATGCCCATGCGTATCCTCTACAGCCACCGCATCCAGTCCCGCGACGGCCAGGGCGTCCATGTCGAGGCCATCGTCGCCTCGCTGCGTCAGGCCGGCCACGAGGTGCTGGTGGTCGGGCCGCGCTTCTACGACCAGGCGACGTTCGGCGGCGAGAGCCGCTGGGTGGCGCTGATCCGACGCTGCCTGCCCGGCGTGCTGAGCGAGATCGCCGAGCTGGCCTACAACCTGCCGGCCTACCGGCGCCTGCGCCGGGCCTGCGACAGCTTCCGCCCCGACCTGATCTACGAGCGCTACAACCTGTTCTACCTGGCCGGCGCCCTGGTGGCCCGGCGTCGTCGCCTGCCGTTCTACGTCGAGGTCAACGCGCCGCTCGCCGCCGAGCGCAGCCGCTTCGGCAACCTCCGGCTGCGTCGGCTGGGACAGGCGTCCGAGCGCCTCGTCTGGCGGTCGGCCGATCGTCTGCTGGCGGTGACGGGCGTGCTGAAGGACATGGTCGCGGCCGCGGGCGTGGCGCCGTCGCGCATCGAGGTCACGCCTAACGGCATAGAGCCCGCCCGCTTCGTCGACACGCCGCGTCGTCGCGCCGGCCCGATCGTGCTCGGCTTCGTGGGGTTCGTGCGCCGCTGGCACGGACTGCACGTGGTCATCGACGCCCTGGCTCGCGAGGCGGGGGCGCGGGATCTGCGATTGGTGGTGGTCGGCGAGGGTCCGGCGCGGCCGGAGCTGGAGCGGCAGGCGGCGGCGATGGGCGTCGGCGATCGGGTGCGCTTCACCGGCCTCGCCTCGCACGAGGCGATACCGGAGCTGGTCGCCGGCTTCGACATCGCGCTGCAGCCGCGCGTCGTCGCCTACGCCTCGCCGCTGAAGATCTTCGAGTACATGGCCGCCGCCCGGGCGATCGTGGCACCCGACCAGCCCAACATCCGCGAGATCCTCGAGCACGGCCGCACCGCGCTGCTGTTCGACCCGGCGCAGCCGGACGGGCTGTGGCAGGCGATCCGCCGCCTCGTGGAGGACGCCTCGCTGCGGGAGCGTCTCGGCGCGGCCGCGCGCGAGGAGATCCGGCACCGCGACTATAGCTGGCGCCGCAACGCCGAGCGGATCGTGGCGCTGGCGCAGGCGGACCTGGCGCTCGGAGCCCTGGCGCAGGAGATCGCGGCCTAGCGACTCCTCGCCTCAGGCTCGATCAACCTGAGACGAGCGCCCGATCGGCTTGCGCGTCCGCGGCCGCGGGAAATACCCGCGGCGGGTGCGCGGCCCGGACGCCGTCGAGCCAGGCCAGCACCTGTTCCAGGCCGGTCCTGAGGTCGCCGGGGGCGCCGAGCCCGAGGGCTGCCCGGGCACGCGCGGCACTGCCGATCGAGTGCCGGATCTCGCCGGAGCGCGCCGGCCGGAACCGCATCTCGGGGCGGACCCCGCAGAGCTCGGCGATGATCCGGGCCACCTCGAGCACGGAGGTCGGCGCGCCGGTGCAGACGTTGAACACCGGCGCCCCGGGCAGGGATCGCGTCATCGCTGCCGTGAGGGCAGCGACCACGTCGGCGACGGCAATGAAGTCACGGGTCTGCTCGCCGTCGCCGTAGATGTCGATCCCGACACCGCGGCGCAGCCGGTCGGCGAAGATCGAGATGACGCCGGAATAGGGCGATCGCGGATTCTGGCGCGGGCCGTAGACGTTGAAGAACCGCAATCCGGCGGTCGGGATGCCGTGCAGCTGGGTGGCGACCCGCGCGTGCAGCTCGCAGGCGTACTTGTCGGCGCCGTAGGCCGAGGCGGGCGCACGGTCCGCCGTCTCGGCGATCGGCAGCACCGCGCAGTCGCCGTACACCGCGGCCGATGAGGCGTAGACCACCGGCAGGCGGGAACGCTGCCGGGCGATCGCCTCGAAGATGGTGATCGTGCCGGTGATGTTGATGCGGTGCGTCTCGGCCCATTCGCGCACCCCGCGCTCCACCGAGGCGATGGCGGCGAGGTGGAAGCAGCCATCGACGCCTTCGAGCGCGGCCGCGACCGTCGCGGCATCGGTGATGGTGCCCTCTATCAGGGTGGCGCCGGCGGCGAGGTTGGTCAGGCTGCCCGACGACAGGTCGTCCAGCACCCGCACCGCGTGGCCCGCGTCGAGCAGCGCGTCGCACAGGTGGGAGCCGATGAAGCCGCACCCGCCGGTGACCAGGAACTGACCCATCGACCTCGCCCTCTTCAGCCCGCGCCGAACTCCTGTAATGGCTGAATTTGGGTGCAGAACCGTGACGCGCCGCGCGGCTCCTGCGCCGTCACGCCAGTGCGGCCTGGCGCTCGGCACCCTGGGGCCGCGACGCGGGCGGGAGGTCGGCCGCGGCCTGCGTCGCGAGGAAGCCCTCGAACACCAGCAGCAACCAGAGCGCGGCACTATGGTCGAACCGGCCGTCGCGATGCTGCTCGATCAGCCGGGCCAGCGGCTCGCGCTCGAACAGGCCGCACTCCAGCATGGTCTCCCCCAGCAGCCGCTGCTGCAGCCGGTCGGCGCCGGCGCGAAGCTGCGACGCCAGCGACATGGCGAAGCCCTGCTTGCCGCGATACAGGATCTCCCGCGGCAGGTACGGCTCCATCGCGCGCTTGAGCAGGTGCTTGCCGGCGCCGCGGCGCAGCTTCAGCCGGCGCGGCAGGCTCAGTCCCCAATCGACGAACTCGTGGTCCAGCAGCGGCGGCCGCACCTCGAGCGAGGCCGCCATGCTGGTGCGGTCCACCTTGGTCAGGATGTCGCCGGGCAGGTAGGTGGCGAGGTCGATCCTCTGCGCCTGCTGCAGCGGGTCGAGCCCGTCGCACTCGTCCATGATCGCGCCGATGCGCGCCGCGGGATCGTAGCCCTGCAACCGTGCCGCCAGCTCGCGCGAGAACAGCGCGCGGCGCCCGTCCTGCTGCACCCGGCAGAGCGTGCCGTAATAGCCGAGCGCGCTGTCGAGGCTGATCTCGGTCAGGGTGTGCTTCGCCCGCAGCCAGCGCGGCGCACGGTCGAGCTTGGGGTAGAAGCGGGCGATGCGGCCGATCACCTGCCGGCGCAGCGGTCCCGGAACGCTCGCGCGCACCGCCTCGGCCAGCAGGTGCCAGCGGTAGCGGCGATAGCCGCCGAGCACCTCGTCGCCGCCGTCGCCGGACAGCGCCACCGTCGCGTGCCGTCGCGCCAGCGCGCAGACGGCGAAGGTCGGCACCGAGGAGCTGTCGCCGAACGGCTCGCCGAAGATCGCCGCCTGGCTGCGCGCGGCGTCGATATAGTCGAACGTCGTGGCCTCGGCGTGATGCTCCGTGCCGTAGCGCTGCGCCACCAGCGCGGCGTACGGCCGTTCGTCGGCGCCCGACTCGAGGCCGAGGGTGAAGGTGGTGAGCGGCGCGTCGCGCATCCCGGCGGCGACCGCCACGACGGCGCTGGAATCGACGCCGCCGGACAGGAAGGCGCCGAGCGGCACGTCGGCGATCAGGCGTTCGGCGGTGCTGCGCCGCAGGTGCGCGAGCAGGGTGGGCGCGGCGTCGTCGTCCGCACCCGAGGGCGTGACGGTCGGGCTCCAGTAGCGCACCGGCGTCGCCTCGCTGCGGCCCCGCTCCAGCAGCAGGTAGTGGCCGGGGGCGAGCTTGCTGATGCCCCGGTAGATCGTGCCCGGATCCGGGATGTAGCCGTAGGCGAAGAAATCGTCGACCGCGAGCGGGTCGATCTGCCGCGCGTGGCCGGGCACCCCCGCGAGTGCGGCCAGCTCGGAGGCGAAGGCGAGGCCGCCATCCGGCGTCCGCATCAGGTGCAGCGGCTTCTCGCCGAGGCGGTCGCGCGCCAGCAGCAGCGCCTGCCGGTTCCGGTCCCACAGCGCGAAGGCGAACATGCCGGACAGTCGCTGCAGGCAGCCCACGCCCCAGCTCTCCCAGGCGTGGATGATCGCCTCGGTATCGCAGCGGTTGCGGAACACGTGGCCCTGCGCCTGCAGGGTGTCGCGGAGTGCCGCGTGGTTGTAGATCTCGCCGTTGAAGGCGATGACGACGGAGCGGTCCTCGTTGTACATCGGCTGCTGGCCACCCGCGACGTCGATGATCGCGAGCCTGCGATGACCGAGCCCGATCCCCGGCTCGACGTGGAAGCCGTCGCCGTCGGGGCCGCGGTGGCGCAGCGCGCCGGTCATCCGGTGCAGCAGCGCCTCGTCGATCTCGCCGCCGGAACGATGGAACAGCCCAGCCAACCCGCACATCAAGGTTCCCCCGCGAGCCGACGCAGTGCGGCGGACGCTATCGTTACGGTCAACAATCTAGCTCGCGCGGCCACGCGGCGGCCAAGGATTTACGGTTCCGCGATCGCGGCGTCGGATCCGGCGCCGGTCAGCAGCCGCGCGTAGGCCTGGAACATCGCTTCCTGATCGTAGGCCTGCGCGGCCTTGCGACGATTGGCTTGGCCGACGCGGCGTCGCAGGGCCGGGTCGTCCAGCAGTGCGCGCAGCGCCGCGGCGAGCGGTGCGTCCTCCCGCGGCACGATGAACCGGCCGTTCTCCTCGGAGAGCATCGTGCGCACGTCGCCCACGTCGGTGGCGGCGACCGGCAGGCCCGCCGCCATCGCCTCCAGCACCGACAGCGGCATCTGCTCGGTATCCGATGAGAGGGCGAGCAGGTCGAACCCGCGGTAGAAACGTTGCGGATCCGTCACATGGCCGGTGAACTCGACGCGGTCGGCCAAGCCGAGCTCGCCCGCGAGACGCTGCAGTACCGCGCGCTCGCCGCCGTCGCCGACCACGACCAGGCGGGCGGGGATCTCGACCAGGCGCATCGCGCGCAGCAGCCGGCCCACGTTCTTCTCCGGGCGCAGCGCCGCCACGATGCCGATCACCGGGACGTCATGGTCCCGGACATGCTCCGCCGGTGAGGCGTAGAGCTGCAGGTCGACGCCGTTCGGAATGTAGCGCAGGCGCTGCGGGTCCAGCCGCCACCTCTCGGTCGCGATGCGCAGCAGGGTGCGGGACGGCAGCACCACGATGCTCCGGCGCAGCGCCAGCCGACGCGTCCACACCCGCCGACGCAGCTGGGCGTGGCGTTCCTCCGGCCCGAAGCCGTCCTCGGTGTGGATGTGACGGGCCAGCGGCGCCAGGTTGGCGAGCGCCCACTCGATCGAGCCCCAGTTGCTGGTGACCAGCACCGCCGGCCGGAGGCTGCGCAGCAGCCCGCGGATCCGGCGCAGGTTGCCGAGCGGATCGCGCTTGTCGGTCTCGACGATGGGGAACGTCACGTCGAGCCCGGGTGCCAGGCGTCGGCTGCACTCGGTCACGCCGTCCAGCGCGACCACCGCGTGGCGGAACGCGTCGCCGAAACGGTTGGCGAGCGCCGCGAAGCGGACCTGCGCGCCGCCGACGGCGAAGCTCGGAAACACGTGCAGCACGAGCGGCGGCGTTATCCGGTGCATGGGCAACACCTATGAGTGCGATACCATAACGAATGCAATGAACCTTTCCCGCGCGAAGCTCAACGGGCTCGTGATTTACGGAATCGTAATCAAAATCCGGGATGCTGCACCTGCTAACTCCTCAGGTGCGGAATGCTGCGGGTCCTGACCCTCTCAACGCTGTTTCCCAGCGCCATCGAGCCCAGCTTCGGCGTCTTCGTCGAGGGCCAGACGCTGCGCCTCGCGGCGCGCGCCGACGTGGATCTGCACGTGGTCAACCCGATCGGGCGGCCGCGCTTCCCGCTGCGCCTGCACCCGCGCTACCGCCGCCAGCGGGCGCTGCCCGCGCTCGAGAACTGGAAGGGCGTGCCGACCGCACGTCCGCGTTTCGCCACCGTGCCCGGCCTGAGCGGCGCGCTCAACCCGGCGGCGATCGACCGCGCGGTGCGTCCGGTGCTGGCGCGCCTGCGTGCCTCCGACATCGCCTTCGACGTCATCGACGCCGAGTTCTTCTATCCCGACGGTCCCGCCGCGGCGCGCCTGGCCGCGTCGCTCGGCGTGCCGTTCTCGATCAAGGCGCGCGGCGCGGACATCCACTACTGGGCCAGGCGGCCGGCGTGCCTGCGGCTGATGCTGGAGGCGGCGGAGGCCGCGTCCGGCCTGCTCGCCGTCGCCGGCTCGCTGAAGCAGGACATGGCCGCCCTCGGCATGGATCCCGCCAAGATCACGGTGCACTACACCGGGGTGGACCTCGACCGCTTCCGGCCGGTCGAGCGGGCGGCGGCCAAGGCGGCGCTCGGGGTGGACGGCCCGCTGATCGTCAGCCTCGGGGCGCTGATCCCGCGCAAGGGACATGACATCGTCATCGAGGCGATGACGTCGCTGCCCGACGCGACGCTGCTGGTGGTCGGTGCCGGGCCGGAACGCGAGGCGCTCGCCCGCCTGGTCGCCGCGCGGGCCTTGAGCGGGCGGGTGCGCCTGCTCGGCAGCCTGCCGCACGC
>CAXTNB010000018.1:12836-15645 GCA_964245385.1 uncultured Acetobacteraceae bacterium
GGCCGCGGCCGGCCGGCTCCTCGACGCGCGTACGCCCCCCGCGGTGGCGGCGGCGATCGCCGCGATCCTGGCCGATCCGCCGACGCAGGAGGCGGTTCGCGCCTGCGCGCGTCGCTTCACCTGGGAGCGCAACACGCAGGCGCTGTTCGCCCATCTCAGCCGCATCGTCGCCAACCAGGACCGCGACCGCGCGGTTCCCGATCGTTGAGGGCCAGACCCGTGTTCAGAACCCTGCGTCGGCATGTCCGCTCCTGTCCCATCGGCCTGACCACCAGCCGCATCATGCTGGCGCTGGACGTCGTCGGACTGGCGATCCTGTGGCCGGCCCTGCTGGTGAGCGGGCTCGCCACCTCGGCCTCGCTGCACGGCCTGCAGATCATGCTGCCGGCGCTGTGCTATCCGCTCGTCCACCTCGTGCTGCTCTACGCGCTGGGCATGTATCGGCGCGACATCCTCGGCGAGGGCCGCAAGTCGTTGCGCCGCATCCCGTTCGTCGCCGCCATGAGCACGGTGTGCGGCACGGCGCTCACCGTGCTGCTGGCGTGGCCGGTCTATCCGGTGCTCGGGCCGCTGCCGGGCCTGGCGCGCACGCTGGTCGTCGCCTTCGCCTGCTTCCTGGTCTGCGGCCTCGTCGCGCGGATGGTGTTCCGGGTGCTGCGCCTGCACGGCGTCATCCGCCGCCGCCTGCTGGTGGTCGGCGCCGGCCGCCGCGCCTGGGACCTGGTCTGGCTGCTCCGCAACGAGGGACGCAACCTGCAGTACGAGATCGTGTTCGCGCACGAGCAGAGTTTCGGCGAGATCGACCCCCGCCTGGCGGACGGGCGCGAGGGCCGGGTCGTGTCGGCCTCCAACCTCGGCCTGCTGCAGATCGCGCGCGAGTTCAACGCCGACCAGATCGTGGTGGCGCCGGACGAACGTCGCGGCATGACGCAGATGGACCTGTTGAGCTGCAAGACGGCGGGCTTCCCGATCAGGCAGTACCTGAGCTTCGTCGAGACCGAGACCCGCCGGATCGATCTCAAGCGACTGGAGCTCGGCTGGCTGCTCTATTCCGACGGCTTCGATTTCGGCGTGGTGGAGCGCGGCCTCAAGCGCATGCTCGATATCGGCATCAGCCTGCTGCTGCTGATCCCGGCGACGCCGCTGCTGCTGCTGGCGATGGCGGCGATCAAGCTCGACGATCGCGGCCCGGTGTTCTACCACCAGACGCGGGTCACGCGGGGCAGCCGCGACTTCGCCATCACCAAGCTGCGGACGATGAGCGTGAACGCGGAGGCCGGCGGCGCCGTGTGGGCGGCGGCCAAGGACAGCCGGATCACCCGGATCGGCAGCTTCCTGCGCCGCACGCGACTGGACGAGCTGCCTCAGCTGCTCAACGTGATACGCGGTGACATGTCGCTGGTGGGTCCGCGTCCGGAACGGCCCGGGTTCGTCTCGATGCTGACCAGCGAGATCCCGCTCTACAACGAGCGGCACCTGGTCAAGGCCGGCCTGACCGGATGGGCGCAGGTCAACTATCCCTACGGCGCCTCGGTCGACGACGCACGCTCCAAGCTGAGCTACGACCTGTACTACGTGAAGAACTTCAGCGTGCTGTTCGACATCCTGATCATCCTGCAGACCCTGCGGGTCGTGCTGTGGCCCGGAACCAGCGTCCGCTAGCCGAGCCGAGGGCGTCGTCCTCTACTCCCTGCCCATAGATCGGGGTCTGGGGCCGCCGGCCCCAGTGGGTCAAGGGCGAAGCCCTTGCCTGCCTTCCGCATCCTGCCAGACCTGTAAGCCAACTTTACAAAGCCGCCGCGCCTGCCGGCCGGAAGGTCGCTAGTTCGTTCAGATCATTGATCATTCTCCAGTGGCATCGAGCTTGCTCTGTAGCACGTGTCGATACGGCACATCCTTCCTGGAGGTTCACATGGTCTCTCTCAAGAATACGCTCCTCGCGAGCTGCATCATCCTCGCAGGCGCCGCCGGTGCGGCACGCGCCGACGTGTATCATGTGGATGTCTATTCCGGGGACATCGGGCAGGGCTTCGACGCCGTGGCCGGCAGCGCGTCCTTGTTCACGGCCGCCAACAACAGCCAGCACGCGACGTTCACCTACACCGGGACCCTGAACTTCTCCGACACCGCGGCGCAGAACAGCACGCCCGCGGGCGACCTGAACTCCAGCTTCTTCGGCAGCGACGCGAGCGGGATCTCGAACTACGTCGACCTCACCGCCCCGCTCAGCGCCGACTACGGAAACTTCGCCACCCTAGGCAGCTTCCTCGCCTCCAGCGGCAGCGTCGCCGGCTACGGCTACGATTCGCTCTACATCATCCAGAGCGAGACGCCCGCGGCCGGCGGCACGAACCTGACGATCACGCATGACGACGGCGTGGGCGTCTACGCCAACCAGGCGCTGCAGCCGGGCACCACGACGGGACCGACGACGGCGGTCACCGAGACGATCACGCTGCCGGCCAACGACCAGTACTCGATCGACTACGCGCGCGAGAACGGAACCCCCTCGGTGCTGCAGGTGGCAGTCCCCGAGCCGATGTCGCTGACGCTGATGGGCGTCGGCCTGCTCGCGCTGAGCCTGGTGCGCCGCCGCCGCCGCGCCTGAACCCTGCGACGGGGGTCCGGGGCCTCAGGCCCCAGCGGGTCCAGGGCAGCGCCCTGACCCTACCACGCCCCTACTGATCGGCTGCGGCACGATCGCGACGCTCGCCGACATGCGGCATCGAGACGTCGCAATCCTCCGATGCCTGCACGGAAGCCTCGCCGACCTCGACGTCGCCGGAGAGGTCGACGGAGCCGTGCAGGC
>CAXTNB010000019.1:0-15623 GCA_964245385.1 uncultured Acetobacteraceae bacterium
ATATTCTCCGTGCCGACATAGTTGCCTTCCTGCGTGGCTGTCAGCAGAGGGTGAAGCATTTTGATCGGCGCCTTGAACATCTCGACGAACTCGAGAATGCCCTGGTTGGCGCGGTTGAGGCCGCCGGAGAAGCTGTACGCGTCGGGGTCGTTCTGGCTGAAGCTCTCGAGCTGGCGGATATCGACCTTGCCGACCAGGGCGGAGACGTCCTGGTTGTTGTCGTCCCCCGGCTCGGTCTTGGCCACCGCGATCTGGCGCAGCTTCGAGGGATGCAGCTTGACCACGGTGAAGCGGGACAGGTCGCCGTCGAACTCCTCGAGACGCTTCAGCGCCCAGGGGCTCGCGATCCCGCTCAGCACGCGGCGCGGAATGCCGTAGCGCTTCTGCAGGCCCTCGGCCATGCGCTCGACGTCGAACAGGCCGAGCGGGCTCTCGAACACCGGGCTCATGCGGCTGCCGGCCTTGAGCACGTAGATCGGCTCGCGCTCCATCAGCGACTTGAGCCGCGCGCCGAGCGAGGACTTGCCGCCGCCGACCGGGCCCAGCAGGTAGAGGATCTGCTTGCGCTCCTCCAGACCCTGTGCGGCGTGACGGAAGAAGCCGACGATCCGCTCGACCGTCTCCTCCATGCCGTGGAAGTCGGAGAATGCCGGGTAGACCCTGATGGTGCGGTTCATGAACACCCGACCCAGCCGGGCATCCTTGGAGGTATCGACCATGGTCGGCTCGCCGATCGCCTTGAGCATGCGTTCGGCAGCGCCGGCGTAGCAGGTCGGGTCGTCGGAGCAGAGCTGCAGGTACTGGGCGAGGCTCATCTCGGTCTCCCGCCGTTCCTCGCGCATCGAGGTGGCGAGGGAGAAGACGTCGTCTAGCGGTGCCATGAGAGGGTCTCCCCCGAGAAAGATGATCCTGGCCGTGTGATGGCTGTCAGAAGATCTTGACTCTCAAGCCAAGTGGGCCGAAACGCTTGCAGCCGACACGAGCGACGCTGTTCTCCGCGCGGCCCGGCCTCGGCTTCATGATGGGCACGATGCCCTGCTTCAGGCCATCGATCATGGCGTCCCGCCCCGCGTGTCCGCACGGGGAGGTGGTTGACCTCTCGGGTCCCAGGCTGGGCGATGAGCACGGTCCTTCGCTGCTACCGGACATAATGACGAAATGTCATCGGGTCGTCCGCGAGGCTATCTCTGCGCAGCTGAGGGATTCAACTAAATTGCGTGTAGGCCTCATCTAATCGACGCCGTGCCGGTTTCCTGAGGCTGTCGGGTCACATCTCCAGCCGCATGCCGTCGTAGCCGGGTTCGAGCCCGGCCGGCAGATTCCGCACCATCCAGCCCCAGTCCATGTCGGTGCCCATGTGGGTCAGGATCGTGCGGCGCACGCCGAGTCGCTCGGACCAGCTTCGCACCCGCTCGAGGTGCGCATGTGCCGGATGGGCGGCGCGCTGGAAGCAGTCGACGATCCAGGTATCGACGCCGCGCAGCACGTCCAGGGCGCGCCGATCCAGCTCCACGACGTCCGTCGAGTAGGCGAAGCCGCCGGCCCGCAGACCCAGCGTGATGCTGCGTCCGTGAGCCTGCTCGAACAGCTGCAGCGGCAATCCCTCGATCACCGTCGTGCCGCCGAACCCGATCTCGCGCGGGATCATGACCGGGCTGTAGAAGCCGGGCGGCGACCATGGCCGGAAGGCGTAGGCGAAGCGGCGCCTGATCTCGTCGAGCACGGCGCTGGTGCCGAACGCCTCGATCGGGCGCTCGATCACGCGATTCAGGCTCCTGACCTCGTCGAGTCCGGCCACGTGGTCGGCGTGGGCGTGGCTGTAGAGGATCGCGTCGATCCGCCCGATCCGGTTGCTCAGCAGCTGCTCGCGCAGGTCCGGTCCGGTATCGATCAGCAGCCGACGCCCCCCGTCGGCCTCGATCACGATCGACGAGCGGCTGCGCCGGTTGCGCGGCTCGCCCGGATCACAGATCCCCCAGTCGCCGCCGCCGTCGGCGCCGCCCAGCATCGGGACGCCGGCGGATCCGCCACAGCCCAGGATCACCACCCGCATCCGTTCAGGCAGCCTTGCGGAACAGGGCGTGGAAGTTGCGGCTCGTGCGCTCGTGCAGGGCTGCCGCCGGCATATCCAGGAGTTTCGCCAGCACGGCCGCCGTGTGGATGACGAAGGCGGGCTCGTTGCGTTTTCCGCGCCTGGGTACCGGGGCCAGGTAGGGGGCGTCGGTCTCGATCAGCAGCCGCTCCGCCGGAACCTCACGCGCGATGTCGCGCAGCTGATCGGATTTCGGAAAGGTGAGGATGCCGGAGAAGCTGATCGATCCGCCGAGAGCCAGGGCGCGGGCGGCGAGATCCTGCCCCGAGCTGAAGCAATGCAGCAGGAAGGCGAACGGACCATCCCGGTCGTGCTCGTCCTGCAGGATCGCGGCGACATCCGCGTCCGCGTCGCGCGCGTGGATCACCACCGGCAGGTCGGCAAGCCGGGCGGCACGGATGTGGCTGCGAAAGCTCGCCTGCTGCGCGGCACGGTGTTCCGGCGTGGCGCGGAGATAGTCCAGCCCGGTCTCGCCGATGCCGATGACGCAGGCGGGTGCCGTCCGCGCCGCGAGCTCCGTCGGGATGGCCAGCGGCTCCTCGGCGACGTGATCAGGATGGGTGCCGATGGTGCACCAGATCGACAGCCCCGGTTCGGACGAGGCGGCGAGCGCGAGCTGACGCGGCGCCTCCGAGAGGCGCGTCCCGATCGTGACCATGCCGCACAGGCCGGCGGCGCGGGCGCGCTGCAGGACGCCCGGCAGCTCCTCGGGGTCGAACCGGTCGAGATGGCAGTGCGAGTCGATCGGCGCGGCGGCCCCGCTCATCGCTCCGGCGCTCGCGACGGCGTGCTCGCGGCCGTCTCGGCGTGGCGCGGGAACACGCCGACCGGCGGGGGCAGCGCGGTGCCGGCTGGAACCGGCACGTCCAGCGCGTCGAGCCGTCGCTGCTCGGGTGCGACGCCGAGCTGGTCGAGCATCGTCGTCATGCTCGCCGGCATGAAGGGCTGCAGCACGGTCGCGACGATGCGCAAGCTGTCCGCGAGCACGCGCAGCACCGTCGCCATCCGCGACCGGTCCGTCTTCTTCAGCGCCCACGGGGCCTGCCGATCGACATACCCGTTGCAGGCCCGGATTACCCGCCAGACCGTCTCCAGCGCCTCGTGCAAGGCCTGGCGATCGAGCTGCTCGCGCAACAGTCCCGGCAGTGCGCCGGCCTGTTCGAGAAGGGCCTCGTCGGCCTCGGTCAGGGTGCCTCGCGCCGGCAGCCTGCCATCGCAGTTGCGCGCGATCAGCGACAGCGAGCGCTGCGCGAGGTTGCCGAGATCATTGGCCAGATCGACGTTCAGCCTGCCGATCAGCGCCCTGCGGCTGTAGTCGCCGTCGCCGCCGAAAGGCACCTCGCGCAGCAGGAAGAACCGCACCGCGTCGACGCCGAACTCGTCCGCCAGGGCACGCGGATCGATCACGTTGCCGATCGACTTGCTCATCTTCTCGCCCTCGATCGTCCACCAGCCGTGCGAGAAGATCCGCGCAGGCAGAGCGAGCCCAGCCGCCATGAGGAAGGCGGGCCAGAACACGGCGTGGAAGCGCGCGATCTCCTTGCCGATCAGATGCAGGTCGGCCGGCCAGTAGCGCCAGCGCGGATGGGTCTCGTCGGGATAACCCAGCGCCGTGATGTAGTTCACCAGCGCGTCCCACCACACGTACATGACGTGCGCGGCATTACCCGGAACCGGAACGCCCCAGTCGAAGCTGGTGCGGCTGATGGAGAGGTCGTTCAGACCCTGTCGCACGAAGCTGATGATCTCGTTGCGACGCGCCGGCGGCCCGATGAAGTCGGGATGCTCCTCGTAGAAGGAGAGCAGCCGCTCCTGCCAGGCCGTCAGGCGGAAGAAGTACGACGGCTCGCGCACCCACTGCACCGGGGCTCCCGTCGGCGCGGTGCGGGTGCCGTCGGGATGCACGATGAGTTCGTCCGCTCCGTAGAAGCTCTCGTCGCGCAACGCGTACCAGCCCTCGTAGGCACCCTCGTAGATGTGGCCGGCCTGCTCCAGGCGGCGCCAGAGTGCCGCGCAGGCGTCGAGGTGGCGCGGTTCGGTGGTGCGCACGAAGTCGTCGTAGGAGACGTTCAGGGCATCGGCCATCGCCCGGAAGTCGGCCGCCACGCGGTCGACGAATTGCTGCGGTGCCAAGCCGGCCGCGATCGCCGCCTGCTCGACCTTCTGGCCGTGCTCATCGGTGCCGGTGAGGAAGAACACGTCGAACCCGTCGAGCCGCTTCCAGCGCGCGAGGACGTCGGCGGCGATCGAGGTGTAGGCATGCCCGATGTGAGGCGAGCCGTTCACGTAGTATATCGGTGTCGTGATCGTGAAGCTCTTGGTCATCATCCGCTCAGCAGGCCCAGGCCCGTCAGCAGGGCCTGGCGTTTATCCAGATTGAACGCCTCGGCCTCGTCGCGAAGCCGGGCCAGGGTGTCGCAGGCCTCGGCCCAGCTTTCGGCGGAACGTGACGAGAGCAGGCCGGGGTTCTGCCCGGTCGTGCTGTCCCGCGCAGCCTCCCGCATGGTCGTGGATATGGCGGCGGACAACAAGTCGATGAAGGTGGAAAAGCCGTTCTCGTGGCGCAGCACCGCCTCCGCGACCTCGTAGCTCCATGGGCCCGGTGGACGATCGCGTTGAGACAGCGTGCCGCGCACGAGTTCCGACAGGACGATGCCGTCCTCCGCCGCCAGCGCCAGGGCGCGCCCGGGCGACCCGTCGCTGAGGTCGATCAGGGTCTGGCGCTCGACACGCGGGAGGGCGGGCAGCAGCCGTTGCAGGGCTTCGTGCATGGTCGGCTCATCCAGCGTGCGCAACCGGAGCAGGCGGCAGCGGCTGCGGATCGTCGGCAGCAGCCGACCCGGCGCGCCGCACGTCAGCAGGATGAGCGCGTGGCTCGGCGGCTCCTCCAACAGCTTGAGCAGAGCGTTCGCGGCATGTCGGTTGAGGTGCTCCGCGCCGTCGACGACGACCACCCGCCATCCGCCGGCCGCCGTGCGATGCAGGAAGTCAGCGACGGGACGCACGTCCTCCAGCACGATCTCCGTGCGTGGCCGCGCTCGCTTCTCATCCACGCTCCTCGCGATGACCAGCAGATCGGCGTGCGTGCCGGACGCCATCCGCCTGATCGCCTGAGGATCGACTTCGCCGAGCACGACCCGGGCGAACCACCGGGCGAGGGTCGCCTTGCCGATGCCGTTGGGCCCGGTGAACAACCAGCCGTGATGCAGCCGACCGGACCGCCACGCCTGCAGCAACGTCCGCTTCGCTTCCGCCTGCCCCAGCAGCGTGATCGGCTCGCGCCCGGCGCTGTCGGTCACGGCAGCCTGGGTTCCACCGCGGCCAGCACACGCTGATGCACCGCCTCGACCGGACCGACGGCGGACACCAGGACGCAGCGTGCCGCGGCGTGACGGGCGATCGTGCGGAAGCCTTCGGCGACCCTGAGGTGGAAGGGCTCGTCCAACGACTCGTAGCGGTCTTCTCCCTCGCCGCGCCGTCGCGTTCGTTCGCGCGCCTCGGCGCGCGGCGCGTCCAGGATCACCGTGAGCTGAGGCTGCAGGCGCAACAGGCCGGTCAGCTGCTCGATGAACGCCAAGATCACGGGGTCGCCGTGGCCGAGACCGTAGCCCTGATAGGCGAGGGTGGAGTCGGAGAAGCGATCGCATAGCACCAGCCGGCCAGCTGCCAGCGCGGGTCCGATGGTGGCGTCGACGTGATCAACCCGTGCGGCGAAATGCGCCATCGCCTCGGCGCGCGGGCTCAGTCCATGATCCGTCCGGAGTAGGAAGCGCCGAAGCGCCTCCGCACCCTGGGCTCCGCCCGGCTCGCGCGTGCACAGCACATCGTAGCCGCGGGCCGCCAGGCTCTCGCCCAGCCTTCGCGTCTGGGTCGTCTTGCCGGTCCCCTCGCCGCCCTCGAGCGTCACCAGCATCCCGGTCATGGGATCAGCCCCCGCCGACCGAGTGCTCCAGGACGGCGATGGCCCGGTTCGGCAGGGCGAGCCGCGGCACGCTCGCGGTCGCCAGCAGCGGCACCTGCACATCGACCAGCCGGCTGCCGGAGACGGTGAGCCGTGCGACGCTCTGTCCCGCGGCGACCGGTGCCTGCAGCGGCGAGCTGAAGTCGACCGCGATCCTCACGTGGCTGCGCCAGTCATGTGGCATCGTCAAGACGATGTCGTAGGGCGCCGCCACGGCGACGGTGGGCTGGGCGCCGAGCCAGATCGGGACCGACTGCACGATCTCGTTCTTCGAGAACAGCTTGACGTCCTCGAAATTGGTGAACGCCCAGTTCAGCAGCCGCTCCCCCTCTTCCGCCCGGGCTCGCGACGACGGCAGGCCGTTCAGCACCTCGATGACACGTCGGCCATCACGCTTCGAGCTCGCGCACAGGCCGAAGCCGCCGGCGTCGGTGTGGCCCGTCTTCAGACCGTCCGCGAGGCCCTTGTCGACCAGGACGTTCCTGTTCCCCTGCGCAATATTGTTGAACTTGTAGTCCTTTTCGGAAAAGTAGTGATAATACTGCGGATAATCTTCTATCAGATGAAGAGCCAGCATCGCGACGTCGCGAGCCGACATATGATGATCCGGATCCGGCCAGCCGGTCGCATTACGATACTGCGTGTGCGTGAGGCCGAGGCGTTGCGCTTGCTTGTTCATCAGAACGACGAATTGCTCTTCTGACCCGGCGATGCCTTCCGCGAGCACGATGCAGGCGTCGTTGCCGGACTGGATCAGCATGCCGCGGATGAGATCCTCCACCGCCACCTGCTGACCCAGCGGCACGAACATCTTTGAGCCCTGCATCCGCCAGGCCTTCTCGCTCACCGCGAGTGTCTGTCCGGGCTGCAGGCGGTTCTCAGCGAGCGCCGAGAAGACGATGTAGGCCGTCATCATCTTCGTCAGCGAGGACGGCGGCATCGGTTCGTCGGCTGCTTTCTGCAGCAGGACCGTCCGGGTGCCCGCATCGATGATGAATGCCCATCGCGCCTGCGTATCGAGCGGGCCTACAGGCGTGTCGGCAGCACCGCCGGGTGGTGCCACGACGTCCTGCGCCGGTGGTTGATCCACCGATCTAACTCTGTGACGGGCTGCGGCCGATCGGGTAGCACGGCCCAGGAAGGCTGCGAAGGCAGAGCCGCCTGCCAACAATGATCTTCTGGTGGACACAGCTCGTCCCTACTCAACGATGATCCGAGCATCGGTTACTCCGCCTGAACGGGCACGGTCCAGTGCTGCGTCCGCCTGCGTCACGAAATCGAAGGGACCGAGCCGGACGCCGAACGAGGCCGATCGACCCTGACCTTCCTGACGGATGGTGCCGGACAGCGAGCTGGCGAGTCGGCGAGCATAGACGCGCTGGCTGAAGTGGCCTGCATCGATCCAGAGGCGGCCGGGGTCCGCCGGCCCCTGCGTCAGAGCGCCCATGATCGGTTCGGCCGGACGCGGATCCGCTTCATGCGCGCGCGGAAGAGCAGCGCTCCCGGATGAACTGGACGGGCTCGGAGACATCAATGATTGTTCCTGAACGGCCGTGACCGGCGCCGCGACGAGATCCAGCGCCGGTGTATCCTTCACGTCATGCAGTATCGCGCGGCTGAGAAGCTCATCCTCCGTGATCTGGATCCGCGTCGCGTGGCCTGGGATCATTCCCATCAGGCGAGCGGCGCCCGGTGTGACCGAGAGCAGTCGTCGCGGCGACGTCGGCCCGCGGTCATTGACCCGCAGCGTGACGACCCGCCCGTTCTCCAGGTTGCGGACACGAAGTACGACCGGCAGCTGCAACGTCTGATGCGACGCGGTGAACGCGGTCGGATCGTATGGTTCGCCGTCCGCGGTCCTGGATTTTTCCGGTCGCGGTGCATCTACGACGGCCAGCCCGGTGGCCACGTAAGACGTCTGCTCCCTCGGGTAGAACCAGCAGCCGTCACCCGACCATGGCGGCCCCAGCACATAGTGAACATCGGCCGCGGCCGGTCGCCGTGATCCCCGACGGTCGCATGCGGTCATCAATGCCAGGATGGTCAGAGGAGCCAGCAGCGCGACCACGGACGACCTCACGCCGTGGCACTTCCGAGAAGTCCCACCGCCAGACCATAGAAGTCAGAGGGGTTATACCGCCGCAGCACTTCGAAATTGTCGTAGACCACGAAGGCCTCCCCGCCCGGGCCGTCGGGAAGCAGTAGTCTGGCGGACACGTCACCGCGCGAGAACGGTTCTCCGTCCAGGCGACGGACACCCACGTGCATCCAAGATCCCAACGACTGAACGAGGTTCCGTCCCGCCCTCGCGGCATCGAAGCCGGAAGGTATCGTCGCGGGTTGACCCCAGGGAGCACCGGCGACCCAGCCGTTCTTCATGAGATAGTTCGAGATCGAGGCGAACACGTCGGCCTCGCTGGACCAGATGTCGCGCCTGCCGTCTCCGTCCTCATCCACGGCGTAGCGCAGGTAGGACGTCGGCATGAACTGGGGCTGGCCCATCGCTCCGGCGTAACTTCCGAGCATCTGCGCCGGCGCGACGTCACCCTGCTGAAGGATCCGGAGCGCGTCGATCAGCTGAAGATGAAAAAAGCTTTCACGACGTCCATCGAAGGTAAGCGTCGCGAGCGCGTCGATGACGCCGAATGATCCGGACCGACTGCCATAGTTCGACTCGAGGCCCCAGATGCCGATGACGATGCGTGGGTCGACGCGATAGCGCTTCCAGATCTCGGTCAGCAGAGTGAGCCTGCCCTGATAGGCTGCTCTTGCGGCCCGCACCTTCTGTGCCGTGAGGACGCGTCGCCGATAGGCCTCCCAGCTGAGCTGGAACTCCGGTTGATGCCTGTCGAGCGCCAGCACCTTCATGTTCGGCTGATCGAGAGCTAGCGCATCATCGAGGATGGATTGATCGACGCCCAGGCTCCGAGCCTGCCTCGCGATCCTCCGAAGGAACAGGGAATAGGAGGTCTCACGAGCCGCCGCTCGCGACGCGCGAACGGCGCGAGCCGGCACGCTAGTCCCGGGAGTCAGTGCTGCAACCGCCGCAACCAGTCCGGCTCGCCGCGTGATCATCGCCGCTTTTGGCACGATTTTAACGACCACGGCAATGGCCCGAGCTAACGTTTAGGCAGCAGAGGGCAACGCCCGCATCGATGGCGAAGCGGAGATCTCGTGGAAAGACCACCTCCTAGTGGCTTCGCTGAAGAGTTCAGGACGTCGGCGTTTCGCCCGGTTGTCCGGCCAACCGTTCGGCAGGCAGGAGACACACCATCATCCCGTTCTGCCGCTGACCAGGATCAGCGCTCCTACTCCGATGGCTTGATCACCCTCCCGGAAGACCCTGGGCGGAACACCTTCAAGGGTGGGTTGTATCAACAAGCTGTTGATTTTGCTGTTATCCTGCCCCAAAAGACAGGTGTTCGACCCGCCGCTGATGAGAGGCCCAGCTTCTCCTCTGCCCCGTCAGCCGTCTGCTCAACCCTGGTGCCGACGACCCTGCCTAGAAATCAGGTGACGTCGATGACTTACGCGGATATGGATGCCGCCGCAGTCGGAGCGATTTTTTTGGACACCTGTTTCGCTTGACCGCTGCCCGATCTCATCTTCGGCGGCCAGAGGCAAATAATCTAGGCGATCACGGGCTAGATTGCCGTGCCGGTCGATCGCCCGCAGCGCGGCTTGGTCACTGATCTCACATGATCTCTCTGTCGGTTGCCAATCTGCTGAAGGCGGCTGGCGCGCATCCATCGCTTCAGGCGTTTGCGATCATCGTCGGCACATTCATCCTGGAGGATGCGGCGACTGTAATTGCCGCCACGCAAGTAGAGGCAGGCGTCATTCGGCCCGTCTTGGCGTTGGTGGCGCTCTACGTGGGGATCGTCCTCGGCGACTTGGGCCTCTACGGGATCGGCCGGCTGGCGGCCATGTCACCGATGATCAACCGGCTTGTCTCAGCCGAACGTCACGCGCAAGGCAGGCGCTGGCTCGCTGACAGGGTCTTCAGGGTGGTCTTGGTCAGCCGGTTCGTTCCAGGCGCACGGTTGCCGACCTACACGGCCTGCGGTTTTCTTCGGGTGAGTTTTCCGCAGTTCGCGCTCGCGGCGATCCTGGCAACCTCGATCTGGACCAGCCTGCTTTTTCTTCTTTCTCTTCGGATAGGTCGTTTACTCATGGACCATTTCGGTGCATGGCGATGGGCCGGAGCGGTCGGGTTCGCACTGGCGGTAGTGGCATTTGGTCGCATCATAGCGCACTTCCAGGACGAGAAAGCATGAGTGACCTCACCGTCATGGAAGCCGAAGTGACGACGACCTCGCAGGTCTCATCCTTCGAATTCTGGCCGAGCTGGATCTTCTACATGCCCGTCGTGGCGTACTGGATTACGCTTGGCCTGCGCTACCGCGACTTCAGCCTTCCATCTGTCGCGAACCCTCGGATCGCGACGGGCGGTCTGTGCGGTGAGAGCAAAAGCTCCATCTTGGATCAGGCGGGCCCGACGGCGACCTCCTGGATCGCCCGATACACGAAGTTCCGGACAGCTGACCAGGATCTATCGAGGGCGCTCATCTTGATGCATCGGCAAGGACTAGCTCTGCCACTCGTCGTCAAGCCGGACATCGGGTGCAACGGCACTGGAGTTCGGCTGGCGCACGACGAGGAGGCTCTAGGCGCAGTCCTGGCCTCGTTCCCTCGAGACGTAGATCTGCTTCTGCAAGAGCTGGTGCCCTACGAAGGTGAGGCAGGGATATTCTACATCAAGTATCCTCGATCACCGGCTGGCAGCATCACCTCTCTGACACACAAGAGGGCACCGATCCTCGTAGGCGACGGCACCTCGACGATTCGCGAACTTGTCCTGGCAGACGCGCGGACTGGACGTGTCCCGCACCTGTACCTGCCGCGGTTGAGATCACGCCTGGACGAAGTTCCTGCTCCGGGCGCACCGATAAGGCTGGTCTTCGCCGGCAATCACTGCAAAGGATCGATGTTCTCCAACGGAGCTTCGGACATCACACCGATGCTCTCGGAGAAGATCGACTGCATCATGTCCGACATTCCGGACTTCCACTTCGGTCGTATCGATGTTCGGTATCGCAGCATTGCCGCCCTGAGACGGGGCGACGAGTTTCGGATCATCGAGATCAACGGCGTGGGCTCGGAAGCGACCCACATCTGGGACCCGTCAACGTCCCTCCGGGAGGCGTATCGTGCGCAATTCAGCCACTACCGACAAGCGTTTGAGATCGGCGCTTCACTGCGTGAAGCAGGCTTCAAGAGTAGTGGCTTAATACAAATCTTCAGGGACTGGCTCAGGCAACGCCATCTCATGGCGTCCTATCCGATAAACGACTAGAACCCCGAGCTAGGGCGTCGCATTGCTTCCAAGGCCACCGGCCCCGAAGATGTATTGGCTCACCGTCTGCTCGAGGCTCAGCATCTCGTGCGTCGACCGGATGCTGTCGCCAGGCGCGAGCATCTTCTGCGATCGTCCCGGATCCACCAGCAGGGCATTGGCGGCAGTAAAGCCGCTGCTACCTATCCCGATGGCAGTGTCCTGCGGAAGACGATATTCCGCGTCGACCTGAAAATCGACGTGCGTGACGAAGGCTGTCGGGTCCAGCTTGATCGAAGAAACAGTTCCGACCTTGACCCCGGCCAGCTCGACGTCGGCACCTTTATGCAGGCCGTTCGACGAGAGAAATACGGCGTGCAACAGGTAGCGGTCCGACGACTCGCTCCTCAGCCGGGTCATCGCATAGGAATAGAATCCTGCTGTCACCGCGATGACGGCGCCACTGGTCAGCGTGGCTACCCACCTACGGTCCCGCAAGAAAACCATCTACCACGTCAGCCGACATCCTTCCCTGAGGCATGCCGCATATGCATCATCAAAAGGAAAGACGTCAACTGGCTACGCTTGCAGGTTTGCCGCGACTGCGGCAACACCACGCTTGAAACTGGGCGAGACCGCGGACATGACGACCATTCAGGCCCTGATCATTGCGGTCCTGCAGGGAGTCACCGAGCTGTTCCCGGTGAGCAGCCTCGGGCATGCCGTCATCGTGCCAGCTCTTTTCCGTTGGGAGATTGATCAACGGGGGACCGCCTTTCTCCCGTTTCTCGTGACCCTGCACTTCGGCACTGCCTGCGCGCTGCTGGCGTATTTCTGGCGCGACTGGTTCGCACTCGCACGCGGTATTATCGGACGCGACTCGATGTCGATAACCGGGGAGAGCCGTCACATCGCGTCCCTGATCATCCTGGCGACTGTTCCTGCCGTCATCCTCGGCTTTCTTTTCGAAAGCTTCCTTCGCCGGCTCTTCGGGACACCGCAGATTGCCGCGATCTTCTTGGTCTTGAACGGCGTCTTGCTGCTGGTCGGCGAGAAGCTGGCTGCTGGCAAGCGCGTGGTCCATCGCCCGATCGCCAGTCTGACGTGGAGAGACGCCATCATCATAGGCTTGTGGCAGTGCCTGGCCTTCATCCCGGGCATCTCTCGCTCAGGCGCGACCATAGTCGGAGGCGTGCTTCAGGGAGTTGATCACCAGGTCTCGGCTCGTTTCTCCTTCCTCATCGGGACGCCGATCATTCTCGCGGCGAGCGTTCAACAGGCACTGCATCTTCACCGATCAGCAGTGGCAGTCTCCAGCTGGAGCCCTGCCATATTGGCAGCGATCGTGGCCGGAGTGACCGCCTTCTGCAGCACAGCGTTCCTGATGCGCTATTTTCGCTCACATGAACAGTGGGCGATGACCCCGTTCTCGGTATACTGCGTATTGTTTGGGCTGCTCAGCTTCTTTCTGCTTTACGTCTGAACGAGAATGTTCCGGTCACATATCGCAGCAGTGCGCCTGGTTCTCGCCGTCGCCTCCGCCGCGATCTTGATCGCTGCGGCGCCGACCTCCATCGCGACGAGACCGATATCTCGGCTTGACACCTCTTGGTGGAGGCAGCGCTTTCAGCACAAGCAGGTCGAGCTGAAACGCGGGCCTGTCCGGCTTCTCTGGCTCGGCGACTCGATTACCCAGGACTGGGAAGGTGAGGGCCCGCAACCTTGGCGCAGGTTTGCCCCCATCTGGCAGCGGTTCTACGGCGACCGCCACGCCGTCAATCTGGGATTTCGCGGCGACAGCACGTGCCATCTGCTGTGGCGTCTTCAGCACGGTGAGCTTGATGGCATCACGCCGAAAGCCGCGATCCTGCTGATCGGGGCGAACAATTTCGGTCGGATACACACTGATGCTGACCAGACGTATCAGGGGATCGTCGCGATCGTGCAGCTTCTCCATCGACGCCTTCCAGACACGCAGCTGCTTCTGATCGGTGTCCTGCCGTCATTGCGTTCGTCGTGGGTGAGCATCAACACACGGCGGCTCAACCGCCGTCTGGCGCTACTGCCGGCGAACGAGGGCGCTTGGCTGAGATACATCGACGTCAGCGACGTCTTCGAGAACGGCGGCCTCATCGATCCTGCTCGATTTCTCGACCCGCTTCTGACACCGCCCGATCCGCCGCTGCATCCGACCGCCCTCGCACAAGCAGCCCTGGCCATGAGGATCGAGCCGGTGGTGGCTTCTATGATGGGTGATTCGCTACATCGTTAGGATGAAATGTTGACCGATCGCTCATCATGATGATGTAGAAGGCCTGCGTTTAGGAGCTGGTTGATCATGCGTGCTCATGTGTTTCTGGCTACTCCCTGCTACGGTGGTGTAGTCACCCAGGGGTATATGCAGTCCGTATTCGGCATGATGCAGAGCGCGCAGGCTGACGGTTATGACGTGACTTTGGCGTTGCTCGGGCAGGATGCGCTTATCACGCGCAGTCGTAACACGTTACTGGCTCATTTCATGGAAAACGCATCGGCCACGCATATTCTGTTCGTGGACGGCGACATCAGCTTCGATGCCGACCTCGTGCAACGGCTTCTGGCTGCAAATAAGCAGGTCGTCGCTGCTTGTTATCCACTGAAGACGTTCTACTGGGATGCTCACGCGGAGCGACGTCTGAAGCTGGGACAGTCTCCCTCCACCGCCGGTCTTCGTTACGTGGGAGAGCTCTGTCAGGGCGCCTTGGCCAAGCGAGAGGGAAATCTCGCGACCGCGACCTATGTCGGGACCGGCTTCATGTTGATCAGCCGGACCGTGATCGACCAGATGATCGTAGGCTATCCGGAGACCCGTTACGACAACGTGCATGCCTATCGTGGCAGCCAAGCGACGGCGCACGTTCCGTATGCCCTGTTCGATTGCTTGATCGATCCCGTGACGAAAACTTACCTGAGCGAGGATTTCACATTTTGCCACCGGTGGCGAGCCTTGGGCGGCGAGATCTGGCTCGATACAAGATCCCGCCTGACGCATACCGGCCCGACGGACTTCCACGGCGCACCTGGCGAGTTCTTCGAGCCTCACGCACCGTGATGGACGGCGGCGTCCCTCCTGTGGGCTCACTGGACCGGGTGAGGATCAATGCCTCGGACCAGATCACGCCACGTCCCGCGCCGCGCGGAAACTCCACCTGATCCGATGAGCGGGACGTCGTGTTACGTCAGGCCACCGCGAGCGTCGACGCACCTCCGTGTGTCGCGGAGGACTCAGCCAAAGATAATGCCACCGCCTGCCGGCGTGCGGTTCGGGCTAGCCAACCAGCCCCATATATCGAAAAGTTCGTCAAACGCCGATACGAGTTGATCTGCGCGCTTGACAAGGCGAGGATGAGTGCCGCCACGTACAAGTCTGGCCGTGCCGCCAGTTGCTTCGCTGTTTCCGGTCCGGCAATTCCATCTTCCTTGATGCCGAGCCGATCCTGAAGCATCAGGACGCCGCTGCGGCTTACTTGAGGCAGGATCGATACCGGCAGAACGCTCTGAAGAGCCTGAACCGCCGCCAACGTCTGGGTCGAGTCGATCTGGGACTGCCCAGTGCTCAGGCATCGGCTCAGAAGGTCTAGCGATGTCGTTACGCCTCTGTTCCATCCGAAATCGAACATCATCAGATCGACGCCGGAGGGAAGCGCACCGCACTGGAGTGGCGACCAGTATTTGCATCGGGCGATGGCTTCATATGTCGACAGAGGCAGCTTGCGCATCTGCTCCGCCGTCAATCGTGCACCTGGTCCCATCCAGGCCGCCAGGGCAGGAGCGCCGACTCCCATGTTGGATCCTACCAGATCTCCGTCACCGACCTGACCGCCCGTCCAATTTCCGGAGTCACGAGGATCGGCAACGTAGCCTCCTTCCTCAGCTCGCGTGAACGCCGAGCACGACGTGAAACAAGTTTCCATAATTAATCCCGGCTTTTCGCGTTCTTCGAGCTCTTGCTCGCGCTTTTCCTCATGTCATCGCGCTGCCGCACCACTGCAGTATGACGAGTCCACTGGCACCACTTCCACCAGCTCCCACCGAACCTCCGGAACCGCCGCCGCCTGGCCAGAAACCCGCAGCACCGACGCCATTGAACGTCGGGTAGTTTGATCCGGTACCGAAGCTGGACCCTCCGGCGCCCCCGATGCTGGCGCCCGCCAGAACTGATCCAGGCTGCCCTGCCCCTGCGCCGGGATTTGACA
>CAXTNB010000020.1:0-15613 GCA_964245385.1 uncultured Acetobacteraceae bacterium
CCGGCTGTGGACGCTCTCCGAACGCCTCACGGGCGTCACCTTCGGCGCCTAGAGCTGCCACGGCCGCGGGCATGTCAGGGAGGCTCGTCCGCGCGTGAAAGCCGTCCTGCGCCTCGCCATCCTGCTCCTCGCCGCGACGGCCCCACGTCTCGCGGAGGCCGAAGCGGCGCAGCGGCTGCCCGACACCGTCAACGTGCGCGACTACGGCGCGAGATGCGACGGCACGAGCGACGACTCCGCCGCCTTCCTGCGCGCCGCCAGCGCCGCCACCTCGACCGCGCGGCGCACCGGCGCCAGGATCTACATCCCGAGCGGCACCTGTCGCCTGAGATCGAGTCTCTCGTTCGCCACGGCTGCCGGGAGAAGCGTCGCGGTGGCGGGAGACGGAGCCGGCCTTACCACCCTGAGCTTCGCGCCGGGCATCGACGGCATCGCCGTCGCACTGGGCCTGGCTTCGGCAGCATCCGTCACCGGCCTCACGATCAGCCGCACAGGCTCGAACACCGCCGCGAATACCGCTCTCGCGATCACGGAGACGGGCGCCGGTTCCGGCGCCGTCGTGGTGAGGGACGTCGACACGACGAGCGACAGCTATCCCGGTTCATGGGCGAACGGCATCATCCTGACCTCGACCGACAACGCCGTGATCGACCACGTCCACACCATCGCCGGCTTTCCGCCGGAGAACTCGAACGGTCTCGTGATCAGGGGCGCAGGCACTCGATACGCTATCGATACGACGATCTCGAACAGCAAGTTCCAGGGCGGCAACATCGGCATCCTGGTGAGCGGCTACGTCCAAGGCGTGTTGGCGACGAACATCTTCGCGATCGCCGGCAATTACGGCGTCAGCTGGACCGACGGGCTCGCCAACCCGCGCTACGTTCCTGAGCTTCTCGAGATCACCAACAGCCACGTCAACGCGATCAAGGAGGACGTGCAGGCGGCGGGCGTAGGGGTGAGCGTGAGCGACAGCCTGTTGTGGCGCTGGCCGGATGGCCGTCACGACTCGACGCCGTGGACCTGCATCGATCTGAACGGAGCCGGCACCAGCCTCGTCCACCACAACAACGTCAACGGCGGCAACGGGGGGACCTTCGACGGCCGGGAGCAGTTCGTGCACCTGACCAACTCGTCGGCGGTGAAGATCGACGACAACACCATCGTGACCATCAACGGGCCCTACGTGCTGCTGGACGGCGCCGGCAGCGTCTACAACGGCATCACCGGGAACATGGTGAACGGTGCGGGCGACATCATCGACAGGAGCGGGGGCTACAACCACGTCGCCGCCAACAGCGTGAACGGCGTGTCCGCGCTGAACTCGGTCTCGGGCTACCTGCTGCTCCGGGCGCCGAGCGACAGCAGCATCGGCACCATGGATGCCGTGGTCGATGGCCGGCGCGCCAGCGCGCCGGCCAGTTCGAACGGGACCATCCTGCACTGTATCGGGACGTTGGCCTCCTTCGAGTGGAACCTGCCTGCGGATCCGTTTCAGGGACAGGTGAGTCACATCACGTCGGAGTGCAGCATCGCCAGCCTGACCGTCACGCCGCGCCCGAGCCGCGCCGGGATCAGGGTGATCGGGGCGCCGTCCGGCATGTCCCCGTCGACGCCGCTGACTTTCATCTACGACAGGACCAACAGGATCTGGGCGCGGTGGTAGCGCCCCCTCGCCGAGGTTTGTGCTCGCCGGCAGTTCGCCGATGCCTGTCGGGAGGCGGTACGCGGACGCACGCCGAAGCGGATCAATATCGGCACTGGCACGCGCGAAGCCGCCTCATCGCCTCGCCGCGCGGAATGCGGCGAGCGCGTTCCGGCACAGCCGCAACCAGACCTCGGCGTCGTAGTCGTGCGCGTTGGTCAGGGAAATCGCGCCGAGATAGCCCTTGAGCAGGCGATCGCCCACCCACTCGACATCGCCCGGCGCATGCTGCTCATTCGCCTGCGTCACCCAGAGCAGCTTGTTGACGGTGCCGAAACTGTTCAGTGCCGCATGCAGCGCGATGATCTCATGCACGTCATCGGTCACGACGCGCTTATAGACCATGATCTTGTCGCCATCTTCGAGATCCTCCACGAACTTGCGCTTCAGGTAGCCGACCTTGATCTCGTTCTCGTGTATCACTTCCGCCGCCGCCACCTCGTTCTGGTACCTGAACGTATGGTAGGAGACGCCGTAGACGTCGTCGGTGATCCAGTACTCTCCTCCGATGACGCGGACCCCGAGGGTGCCCGGTTCGCCGAACCGGCCGAATTTCTCGTCGAGGAAGCGGATCAGGCGGCGCGGCGTGCGCAGGCCGGCGAAACGCAGCAGGCCGACCGGATCGGCCTTGAAGTGCCGCTGCACCAGGCCGAACTCGCAGTTGTCGCCGATGTTCTCGAAGCACAGCATGAGCGCCTCCGGCGTCAGAGGCTCTTCGGCCAGTTCGCGATCCTGCTCGATCCTCAGCGACTCCAGCAGGAAGTCCCTCGAGTGCCTGAACGCGATCTCCAGAGGCTTGCCGTTGACCAGCTCCGGCGCCAGCCAGAAAGCCAGATCGGCTCCCTCGCCCTGCCACTTCGGGTCGAGTCGCAGCTCGCCGATCGAGCGGCCGTTGTCCTGGACGGTCCAGCCTTCCTGAAGCAGCAGGGTCCGGTCGCCGGGGCGAAACCTCAGGTACGGCCGCAGCCCGGACGGCGCGCCCAGCATGGCGATGGTCTTCGGCGTGGCGGCGCGTCGGGCCTCGGCACCCGCCGGTTCGGCGGCCAGGCTCAATATGTCGCGGAGCAGGAGCGGCTCGATGAGCTGCATTCCGTCGCCCACCAGCCAGTCGACTGGCGCCGAGCCGCGTGACGCAACCGCCCGGCGCAGCAACTCGTGCTGGTCGGGCGTCAGGTCCGAGATCTTGTCGCCGAGCCGCCTGCCGTCCGGCGACAGCAGCCAGGTCGCCCGCATCCCGTCAGCTTCCAGTGCGAGCAGATACATGGTTTGCAGTCCGGTATAGACGAAGACCGGAAACCAGTTCCCGGCGAAGTACTCGATCGGCGCGCCGCTCAGGTGCTTGAGCATCACGGCGTTCCTGTCGCCCACGCGGAGGTACCAGAGGCGATCGCACTGGAACACGGGATGGGCGATCAGGTGCTTGTAGGCGAACACGCAGGACTCCGTCTCGATCATGCGCCTGTTCCGAGAGGCGCCTCGGATGCTGCACGCTCCTACACCATCGAGGGCGACGCCGCGACCGCTACCGACGCGCGCGAACGCCGAGCGCCATCTCCTGCAGGCCTCCTCACGCGCGGAGACGGATCTCATCTTTGAGCCCGATCTTCACGGCGCACCGGGACCTCGCCGGGCAAGTGGTCGGATCGACCCGATCATCGATCGGTCGCGTGTCGAGCAGGCTGGACTCGATTCGGAACGGGTATAGAACCTGATGGGCGGCTGCGACTCGAGGAGGGCGCATCATCGATCATGACCACCGTAATCGACCCCATCCTGATCCGGGACGCCGCCATCTTCACGGACGGGCAATGGAAGATACCGATCCGCGGCGTCTACCAACCGCTGCGCGAGAACGGCGGTCCGATCGTCAGGGGCTTCATGACCGGCTGGCGGGCGCAGACCTTGTTCAACGGCTTCGCGTCCTATCCCATCCTGCAGCTCTGCTCGGAGACGGAGTTCGGGATGAGGATCCTGAACACCGAGGGACGCTTCCTCGGCGACTGCATCCAGCAGATGGGACCCGTGGATGCGCGGCGCTTCCGCAAGCAGGTGCTGCACATCCTCGGTCCGCTGTTCCGCTCCGTGCTGTTCGACGCGCGGCCGGTCCTGTCGGCCGCCGCGAGCGCCTTGCTCCAGCTCAGCCCGACCGTCACCTTCAAGATCGCGCAGATCGTGCAGCAGGAGCTCATCGCCGATCCGCTGACGCTCGCCGCACAGGACCTTCCGGAGATCCTGACGCTCAACTCGTGCCAGGACGACCGGCCGATCCCGCTTGAATCCAGGCGCATCGAGCGCGATCTCGCCCGGGATGACTTCCAGCTGCGAATCGCGCAGGCGTCGGAAGGCGTGATGCACTGGCCGAGCCCGGTGGACGGGGCGCCGGTCCCGGTGCAGGGCAGCCTCTGCTTCTCGGACATGGCGATCGGCTACCGCTTTCACGACCATCGGCACGGCATCACCTTCTTCCTGTTCGCGGCCGACGAATGCGCGAGACCGGTCGGCCTGTATCTTCCCCAGCTCGACCTGTTCGTGCCGCGTGGCCCGGGCTACGTGCGCTGGGCGGCAGGAACCATGGCCTGCAACATCTCCCCCTCCCTGATCCACCTGGTCTGCAGGCACGGCCTCGAGCTGATCCCCTATCTCGCGCGCGGAGCCAACCGGACGGTCAACCTGATGCGCTCGCCTCCCTGGACGCACATGGCGCACCAGCTCTGGAACGAGCTGGGCGGGATGCAGCACCACGTGGAGCAGGCACCTGCCGGCGCGCAGCTGCCGGAGACGATCGCGCCATGCGGCGGCGTCGGGATGGAGCTGTACGGCCCGGTCGACGTCCTGTTTCCGGAGTGGTCGGGTCGCATGAAGCGCGGCCTGCCCGACGCGGATGCCGCGATCCGCTACAGCTATCGGTCGGACGCCTGCGTCGTGCGGATCACCAGCCACTACGTGTCGGCGCGCCTACGCGACCGGTTGCGGCGACACGCCCTGTCCACCTGCACCTGTCTGGAGCAGATCCGGACCTTGCGAGCGATGCAGCGAGATCCGCCGACGCGCAAGCCGGTCATCATGATCGGACTGCGCGTCGAGAACCGGACCCACGAGGATCTCGCCGGCCTGCTGGTGCGCCTGCCGACCCGGATCGCCCGGCATTTCCCAGGCACGATCGCGATCCTCGACGGACACAACACGCGCGTCGGTGCGGGCGGCAACATGATCGAGAGCCACGGCGAGGCGGTCGCCCTGGAGCATCCGGCACAGGTGGAGAGACGGCTGGTGCTTCAGCTGCGCCAGCAGCTCGCTGGCGCCGAGATAGGCATCCTCGACACCATCGGACAGCCGATGAGTGACAGCCTCGCGCTGGCCACGACCAGCGACTGCTTCTTCGCGATCTGGGGGGCCTGCCTCGCCAAGTTCCGCTGGGTGGCGAACAAGCCCGGGGTCGCGCTCACCAGCCGGGACAACATCCTGCACCGTCCTGATCTCGCCATCTACCACACGGCCGCGAACATGGAGGCTCCGACCGAAATGATCCTGCCGGATCCCGCCTGGGTTCATGACCTGCCGGATGCCCCGGTGCTGATGAATCCGGGCCCGGGGCAGCCGCGCTTCTTCAATTTCCGCATCGAGGAGGAACCGATCTTCGACGCCATGCTCGGCATCGTCACCCGCACCATGGCCTGCCGGACCGACGAAGCATGAGTCTCCCGAAGCGGTCCGTGACCGTGTCCGGAACGGCTGCACCAAGCTCGGGCCGCAGACCCACGGCGGCGTCCGCCGGGGCTGACGCTGTGGTGCTGCATGACCCGCTGCTCGTGCAGGATGGCGGCTTTCACCTGCGGCTCGATGGCGACGCCATTCCGCTGCTGATGCAGGGGAAGGTCGTGCCGTGCTTCCTGCCGGGCTGGCGGGCCTCGCATCTCTACATGGGTTTCGCCCCGCTGTTCCTCCTCGAGCTGCTGCATGACGATGGTCGGACGGCGACGTGGTTCCTGGACTGGCGCATGCATCACATGGGGGACAGCGTCGACCAGCTGACGACCGAACTGGTCGATCTGCTTCGTCACAAGGCGGTGCCGATCCTGGATCGCCTGCTGCACACCACGCTGCGGCAATGCAACCCGGTGCTGCTCGAGGAGAGTCGCGCGTTCCTCAGCCTCAACGAGACCACGAGGCGGGCGATCGCGATGAACTGCCTGGAGCTGTTGCTGCGTCCGCCGGCCATCTTCCTCGCCCAGCACCTGATGCCATCATCGCTGCTGTTCCGCGACCACAACAACGTCCGCCGCGCGATCAGCCGGGCCCACCTCCTCGCCGGACTGGCCGATGAGTTCCAGGATCGGCTGCCGCGAGCGTTCGAGGACGGTGTCCTGACGTGGCCGAGCCCCGTGGACGGGACGGCACTGCGCGCGCAGGGCAGCTTCTGCTTCGACGACTTCCACTTCGCCTATCGCTTCGCCGATGCGCGGCACGGCCTCGTCTTCTTCGTCATGGCGGCGGACCACTATGCCCGCATCTGCGGAATGTGGTTCCCATCGTTCGGCCTGATGGTGAGCCGCGACGAGACCGCACGTACTGTGGCACGTCAGATCGCGCGTCACCTGCCGTACTGGTTCGTGACCCACTCCTGCATCTGGGCGGAGCAGCTGGTGCCCTACCTGCGACGAGGCGCCAGGCGCTTCGCCAGTGTGCTGCGCGGTCGTCCTGGCGTGCATATCGGTCATCAGCTCTGGAACGAGCTGAGCGGCATCGATCACCTGCTCGAGGGCGGCGCCAAATCGCTGCCGCACTGGGTCGTGCTCAACGCGTCGGACGGCATCGAGTTGTACGGCGCCCTGGATGAGCTGTTCCCCGCCCTGAAGAACCGCGTGGTGCGTGATCTGGCAGATGTCCGGGCGATGATCCGGTATGCCTACGCCGAGGGCGTCATGATCGTGCGCGTCACGCGTGAGCACGTCTCCCGCAGCCTGCGCACGCGGATCCTGGAGCGAGTCAGGGCCAGTGACCTCTATCGAGAGGTGCAGGACCAGATCGAACAGGCGCGGCATGCCTGGACGAGCGGGCAGCATGCGGCGCCGGTCATCCTGCTCGGGCTGCGCGTGGAAAACCGCACCCTGGTCGACCTGACCGACTTCTTCAGGAACCTCGTCGGTTTCATCATGACGCAGTTTCCGGGCGCGATCGTCGTCCTGGACGGGCACAACGCCCGCGGCGACGCCGCCGGACGTTTCATCGAGAGCCACGCCGAATCCTACGCCCGCAGCCGGCCGATCGACATCGAGCACGCTCTGGCCGCCGATCTGCGCCGGCACTTCCGCGACCGTCCGATCACGATCGCCGACACCATCGGCCGACCGGTCTACCTCAGCCTGGCCTGGGCCGACCGCTGCGGCTGCTTCGTCTCGATCTGGGGCGCGAGCTTGGCGAAATATCGCTGGGTCTGCAACAAGACCGGGCTGGTGATCAGCAGCCGCGACAACCTGCTGCACCGCGGCGACCTGCATATCTACGACGCGCCGCGCACCATGGAGGCGCCGAGCCGGCTGCGCTTCATCGACCCGGACGCGGTCACGGACCGGCCCGACGTGCCGCTGCTCGTGGACGTGGTTCCCGGGAACGCCTCCTTCTTCAACTTCCAGGTGGACGAGGCGAGACTGTTTCCGCAAGTTCGGGAAATGATCGAGCAGAGCCTCAGCGGCGGATGAAGCTCCAGTACAGCGGGCTGCGGCCGGCGGCGAGCGCCTTCGCTTCGTAGCGGGTCGGCGGCCAGTCCTGCGGGCGGCGGCGCGCCGGCTCGTCGGACGCGAACAGGCGCTGCGTCGCCATCACCTGCGTCACCCAGTCCTGGTAGGTCGGATCGTCGCTGGCGATCCGCCACGCGGCACCCGGCCGCAGGCGGCTGGCGACCAGCGGCACGGTCTGCGGGTGGACGAAGCGCCGCTTGGCGTGGCGGGCCTTCGGCCAGGGGTCGGGGAACAGCAGGAACATCCGGTCCAGGCAGCCCTCCGGCAGCGCCTGCAGCAGGAGGCGGGCGTCGTCGTCCCACAGGCGCAGCATGTCCGGGACCGGCGCGGTCGCCTCGGCACCGTCGGGCACCAGCCGGGTGAGCAGCGAGCAGAGGCCGTTCTCGAACACCTCGCAGGCGATCAGGCCGACATCCGGGTGGGCCGCGTGCTGCGAGAGGCTGTGCTCGCCGCCGCCGAAACCCACCTCGAGCCAGAGCTGCGACGGCGGCCGGCCGAAAGCCGTCCCGGGCGCCGCGGCGTCGCGCGCCTCGAAGCGCAGTCTTGGCAGGGTGAGCTCCAGCAGCCGCTGCTGGCGCGGGCGCAGCGGATGGCTGCGCTGCCGTCCGTAGAGCCGGGCGGGGGCGGGCTTGACCGTCGGTGCCGCGACCTGTCCGGGGACAGGCCGGACCTCGTTCAACGGTTGAAGGCGCCGCGCAGCGTCTCGGCGAGGTCGGTGCGCTCCCAGGTGAAGTCGTCGCGCGCCGCATCGGGGGTGCGGCCGAAATGGCCGTAGGCGGAGCTCTGCGCGTAGATCGGCCGGTTGAGGCGGAGGTGGCGGCGAATGCCGCGCGGCGTCAGGTCCATCACCTCGCGCAGCACCTTGCCCAGCCGCGCCTCGTCCACGTCGTGCCCGGTCTCGTGCAGGTCGACATAGACCGAGAGCGGGTGCGACACGCCGATCGCGTACGAGATCTGCAGCGTGCAGCGCTCCGCGAGCCCGGCGGCGACGATGTTCTTGGCGAGGTAGCGGCAGGCATAGGCGGCGGAACGGTCGACCTTGGTCGGGTCCTTGCCGCTGAACGCGCCGCCGCCGTGCGGAGCCGCGCCGCCATAGGTGTCGACGATGATCTTGCGCCCGGTCAGGCCGGCATCGCCGTCCGGGCCGCCGATCACGAAGATGCCGGTCGGATTGACGTAGAACCCGTCGTCGGGGCACATCCAGCCCTCGGGCAGCACCTCGCGCACGATGCCGCCGAGCGTCTCGCGTATCGCCGGCTGCGGCAGCTGCTCCTCGTGCTGGGTCGAGATCACGATGCTGGTGGCACCGATCGGCACCCCGTCGACGTAGTGCAGCGTCACCTGGCTCTTGGCGTCGGGCAGCAGGCCGCGGCCGCGCGCGTCCCCGGTCTTGCGGAGCTGGTTGATGCGGTGGAGTATTCCGTGCGCGTAATAGAGAGGTGCCGGCATCAGGGTCGGCGTCTCGCGGGTGGCGAAGCCGAACATGATGCCCTGGTCGCCGGCGCCCTCATCCTTGTTGCCGGCGCTGTCGACGCCCACCGCGATGTCGGCGGACTGCGCGTGCAGGTAGTTGTGGAACTCGGCGGCGCGCCAGGAGAAGCCCTTCTGGTCGTAGCCGATGTCGTGCACCGCGTCGCGCACCGCGTGCTCCAGGTCCTCGCCGGTCACCGTGTCGGCGCCGCGCACCTCGCCGGCCAGCACGATCCGGTTGGTGGTGACCAGCGTCTCGCAGGCGACGCGCGCCTCCGGATCGGCACGCAGGTAGGTGTCGAGGACGGTGTCGCTGATCCGGTCCGCGACCTTGTCCGGATGCCCCTCGGACACGGATTCCGAGGTGAACAGGAAATCGCCCTTGTCGCGCATGCTTATCCTTCCGGGCGACCCATGGGCGGCCGCGCTAGCGGGTCCATGTGGAGGAAAGCGCCGGGCCGGTCAAGAACATTGCGTTATCCGCTTGGTCAGGCCTCCAGCAGCGCCCGCGCCTGTTTCAGGTCCGCCACGAAGGCGGCGTACTCGCGGCGCTTGGCGTCCTCGTCGGGCAGGCGCAGCAGGTAGGAGGGGTGCACGGTGACCAGTCCCTGCTGGTTGCCGTCGAGCGCGATCGGCCGGCCGCGCTCGCGCGAGATGGTCACCGGCCGCCCCAGCACGGCGCGCGCGGCGGTCACGCCCAGCATCACCAGCAGCGCCGGTGCCACGATGCGTCGCTCCTCGCTGAGCCATCCCGCGCAGGCCACCACCTCGGTCTGGTCGGGCTTCTGGTGGATGCGCCGCTTGCCGCGCGGCTCGAACTTGAAGTGCTTGACCGCGTTGGTCACGTAGACGATCTGCCGGTCGATGCCGGCTTCCAGGATGGCGCGGTCGAGCATCTGCCCGGCGGGACCGACGAACGGCCGGCCGGCCAGGTCCTCCTGGTCGCCCGGCTGCTCGCCGACCATCATCAGCCGCGCGTCGGACGGTCCCTCGCCGAACACGGTCTGCGTCGCCGGCTCCCAGAGCGGGCAGCGGCGGCAGCCGGCCGCCTCGTGCCGCAGCGCCTGCATCGAGCCGGCCTCGGGGATCTCCCGACGCAGCGCGCTGCCGATGGGTGCGGCCTGCGGGACCGGCCGGGAGGAGGGGGGCCGGCTCGTCGAGGGAACGGTAGGCATGGCGTGCTGCTCCAGCATGGTCTGGGTTCGCCCGGCGGCGCTGCGCACCAGTTCCGGGATCGCGGCGGCCTCGGGCAGGTTGCGCCAGTACTTGCGCGGCATCTCCGAGGTCATGGCCGAGAGCTTCAGCCGTGCCGGGTTGAAGATCGCGCCGAAATAGGCCCGCCAGTAGCGCTCCAGCGCGTCGTCGTCGGGCACCTCGGAGCGATCCGCGCCGGGGCCGAACTCCCGCTCCTGGCCGGTCCAGTGCAGGCTGCGGTAGGGCGTCAGGATCGAGAACACCATGGTCGCGAAGCGGCGGATGAAGAACTCCGCGTTGGCCTCGACGATGAAGTGCTCCGGCTCGAACCAGGCGACGTAGCGCGTCTCGTCCTGCATCGTCACCGCGCGGAAGCGCACGAAGGCGCGCATCTTGTGGGTGTCGCGGCGCACCGACTGGGCCAGCTGCCGTGCCCGGGTCACCATCGGGTCCGTCACGTCCTGCACGATCGTCCGCTCGCCCTGCCGCACCCGCCAGATCAGGGCGTAGAGCAGGGCGAAGCGCTCCGGGTCGTGGGCCTGGATCACCGTCTGCGCCAGCTCCCCCAGCGGCCGCGGCACCGAGAAGGCCGGCGCGGGTGCCGCGGCCGGATCGGGCGGTGCCGCGTCCGAGGAGAACAGGTCGTCCGGCGCGCCGACCGACCACAGCACCTGCTCCGGCGGGACGTCGTCGTTGGCCAGGCGGCGCGCGGCGTTGCGCCAGCCCTCGAAATCGACCTGATGAGCCAGCGCGATGCTCTGCATCCGCTGTCAAAGCAGGGAAAGCTGCGCCGGTTTCCTGCTCAGCCGCGCCGCCAGCCGCGCGCTGTCGAGTTCGCCGCGCGGCGCGTGATCGGCGGCGACGACGAAGGGCGCGATCGCCGCGAGCGACAGGCGCAGCCGGGCGAGGTCGTCCATGCGCAGGCGGCGGTGCCGTCGCGCGCCGAGGATGCGGTCCACCGACTTCACCCCGAGCCCCGGCACCCGCAGCAGCGCCTCGCGGTCGGCGCGATTGACGTCGATAGGGAACATCTCCCGATGCAGCAGCGCCCAGGCCAGCTTCGGGTCGCGCGCCAGCTCGAGGTTGCCGGCCTGGTCAGTGGTCAGCTCCTCGACGCCGAAGCCGTAGAAGCGCAGCAGCCAGTCCGCCTGATACAGCCGATGCTCTCGCAGCAGCGGCGCCGGGCGTGCCGGCAGCGCCGACGAGGCATCCGGGATCGGCGAGAACGCCGAGTAGTATACCCGGCGCAGCCCGTAGGCGCCGTAGAGGTTGCTGCTGGCGCGCAGGATGGTGCGGTCGGAGCTCGCATCGGCGCCGACGATCATCTGCGTCGACTGCCCGGCCGGCGCGAAGCGGGCGGGCCGGGCACCTCCTGGCCGGGTCTTCTCCCGCGACGCATCGATGCCGAGCCGGATGCGTCCCATCGAGCGGCGTATGCCGCCCATGTCCTTCTCGGGGGCGAAGTCGGTCAGCGCCTGCTCGGTCGGCAGCTCGACGTTGATCGACAGCCGGTCGGCCCAGCGGCCCGCCTCCTCCAGCAGCAGCGGGTCGGCGTCGGGGATCGTCTTGAGGTGGATGTAGCCGCGGAAGCCGTGCTGCTCGCGCAGGGTGCGGGCCACCCCGATCACCTGCTCCATGGTGTAGTCCGGCGAGCGGATGATCCCCGACGACAGGAACAGCCCCTCGATGCAGTTGCGGCGGTAGAAGCCCAGCGTCAGGCGCACCACCTCGTCGACGGTGAAGCGCGCCCGCTGCACGTTCGACGAGGCACGGTTGATGCAGTACGCGCACTCGTACAGGCAGGAGTTGGTCAGCAGGATCTTGAGCAGCGAGATGCAGCGCCCGTCCGGCGCGTAGGCGTGGCAGATGCCCATGCCCTCGGTCGAGCCGACCCCCTGCTTCTCGCCCAGGCTGTCGCGCTTGGCGGTGCCGCTCGACGCGCAGGACGCGTCGTACTTCGCGGCGTCCGCCAGGATCTCGAGCTTCTTGAGAAGGTCCACGCGGCCATGTTCCGGTATTGTTCCAGGATGCGCAACCGCTTTGTGACGAAGCCAACCGCGGCCGATATCTGTGCAGGATGAACGTCTGCGGTCTCGACAGTTCGCGACCGCCTGGTGCAAGTAGGGACAACATTCCGGGATCCAAGCGATCTCGTTCAGGCCGGGGGCGGAAATGGGGATCGAGCCAGGGGACGCGGCGCGCAGCCCGGCGGTCGGATCGGGTGCGGGACCCGCGGACGCGCTGCGCGGCGCGGCACTCAGGGTCCGGCGCTGGCTGAACGAGGCGGCCTGGCCGCTCTGGATCGCGCGCGGCCTCGACCGCGACGGGCTGTTCTTCGAGCAGCTCGACTTCGCCGGCCGTGCCGACCTCACCGCCTGTCGCCGCACCCGCGTGCAGGGGCGCCAGCTGTTCGCCTTCTCCCGCGCGCTCGCCGCCGGCCACGAGGCGGCGCGCGAGGCGATCGGCCGGGCGCTTCCCACCATCGAGGCGCGCTGCTGGGGCCCGGACGGCAAGCCGGGCTGGATCCACATGCTGACGCCGGACGGCGAGCCGCTCGACACGCTGCGCGACACCTACGACCAGGCCTTCGTGCTGTTCGGCCTGGCGGCGGCGCGACGGATGGGCTTTGAGCATGCCGGGGTGCTGGCCGAGCGCACCATGGCCTTCCTCGACGCCAGCATCGCCGACCCGAAGGCGGGCGGCTACCTGGAAGGGCTGCCCGCCTCGCTGCCGCGCCGCTCCAACCCGCACATGCACCTGATGGAGTCGATGCTCGCCCTGCACGAGGTCGGCTCGGAGCTGGGCGTGCCCGGACGCCGCTGGCTGGAGCGGGCCGAGCGGATCGCCGCCCTGTTCGAGAGCCGCTTCTTCGACCGCGCCGCGGGCACTTTGGGCGAGTACTTCACCCGCGACCTGGTCCTGGCCCGCGGCCAGAGCGGCGAGTCGGTGGAGCCCGGGCACCACTTCGAGTGGTCATGGCTGCTGCACCGCCTGGCCGACGCCGGCGGCCGGAACTACCGCTTCCAGGCGCGCGCGCTGTACGAGTTCGGGCTGCGCCACGGCATCGGCGCCAGCGGCTTCGCCATCGACGAGTGCAACAAGTCCGGCCGCCCCCTGCGCCAGACCCGTCGCACCTGGCCGCAGACCGAGCTGATCAAGGCGCACCTCGCCAACGGCGCCTACGCGGATGCGGCCCGGGTGACCGAGATGCTGCTGGACAGCTACCTGGCGACGCAGGTGCCGGGATTGTGGATCGACCAGTTCGATGCCCACGGCGAGCCGCGGGCGGACGTGGTGCCGGCCAGCACCCTCTACCACCTGGTGGTGGCGTTCGAGGACCTGCTGCGCGTCGCCGACGGCTAGCAGGCTGCTGAAGCGCGTGGAGCACTGGCAACAGGGAAGGAAGGCAGCGCAAGGGGCTTTGCCCCTTGGACCCCATCAAAGGCGGAGCCTTTGAAATCCATTCCTTGATGGATCGGGGTCTGGGGCCGTCGAGGGCAGCGCGACTGATCAGGCGCGAAGGCCGGCTTCGCGTCAGCTCCTGGCGCTCGCCAGGTGGGTGGCGGCCGGGGGCGCCAGCATGTCCTCGGGCAGCCGGATCCGGGTGACCTTCCAGCGCCACTTCTCGATCCGCATGCTGATCTCGATCGGCGCCTCGCCGTTGATGCGGATCTCGGCCTGGAAGCGCGCCGGAGAGACGAAGAACCCGTGCGGCAGGCCCGCCGCGCCGTGACCCCGCATCGCCGGCGCGCTCAGCATCGCGTCCAGCCGCTCGGGCGTGATGTCGTCGTCGATCATGCCGGAGGCCACGCCGACGGCGAACGACTCGCCGAAGCCGGGCAGATCGTCCTGCTGGCTGACACGCTGCACCGGCGCGCGCAGCCCGAGCGACTCCTTGAGGCCGCTGCGCACCAGCTTCCAGTCGAGCGAGGCGCACAGGGCGGCCTCGTCGTGCCGCTGCAGCGCCACACCCATGGTCCAGAGCGTGGCGAAGGGCGATGCCAGGTAGAGCAGGCAGGCCGCCGCCAGCGCGCCGACGCTCACCTGGGCGGCCCGCCGGCGGCGGCCCTGGCGCAGGGCGGGAGACTGACGTCCGGGCCTGTGCATGCGAGGCGGCTCCTGTGCTGACGGCGAGCATTACCGAATGGCCGACCGCGTCAAGGTTACGTCACGAGGTGTTGATACTAGATGAACGGCCGGTTCGAGCGCACCCTCGAAGTCGCATGGAACTTGATTTTTCCGAGGCCGAGATCCGCCGCTACGCCAGGCACATCCTGCTCGCCGAGATGGGCGGCATCGGCCAGGAGCGGCTTCGTCGTGGCAGCGTGCTGGTGGTGGGCGCCGGCGGCCTCGGCGCGCCGCTGGCGCTCTACCTGGCGGCGGCCGGCGTCGGCAGGATCGGGCTGGTGGACGACGACGTGGTGGAGCTGTCCAACCTGCAGCGGCAGATCGCCCACGTCACCGCACGCATCGGCAGCCGCAAGGTCGACTCCGCGCGCGAGGCGATGCTGGCGATCAACCCCGAGATCGAGGTGCAGGCGCACGCCGTCCGCCTCGACGCCGGCAACGCGATGGCGCTGCTGCGGCGCTACGACCTGGTCTGCGACGGCAGCGACAACTTCGCCACCCGCTACCTGGTCAACGACGCGTGCGCCCTCGCCGAGCGCACCCTGATCTCCGCCTCGGTGCTGCGCTTCGAGGGCCAGCTCTCCACCTTCCGGCCGCACCGCGGCGGTCCCTGCTACCGCTGTCTCTACCCGCGGGCGCCCGATCCGGGCCAGGTCCCCTCCTGCGCCGAGGCCGGCGTGCTCGGCGCGGTGACCGGGGTGATGGGCACGCTGCAGGCCACCGAGGTGATCAAGGAGCTCGCCGGGATCGGCGAGACGCTGGCCGGCCGGCTGCTGCTGTGGAACGCGCTGGACATGCGCTTCACCACCATACGGGTGGCGCCGGATCCGGACTGCGCGTGCGGCGGCGCCGGCCGCAGCATCCGCGACCTGTCGGCGCATGCGCGCTGAGCGCCCGCCGCTCGGCCTGATCCTGCTCGGCGGCACGCACGCCGCGGCGCACGCCGCCTTCGGCTTCGCCGCAGCAGCGGCGGCGATCGACCGCCCGGTGATCCTGTTCGCGACCGGCGCCGGCCTGCGCGCGCTGTGCCGGGACTGGAGCGGCCTCGTGGGCGCGGCGCACGACGCGGTGCTGGTCGGGCGCGGCGTCGCCGGCCTGGAGGTGCTGCGCGAGGCGGCGCTGTCGCTCGATGTCCGGCTGCTCGCCTGCGAGGCGGCGATGCGTGGCGAGGCGATCGCGCGCGCCGCCCTGCTCGACGCGGTGGCGGTGGCGGGGATCGCGAGCTTCCTCGCCGACACCGCGGGCGCGCAGCTGCTCTCGTTCTAGATCGGGCGTTCCAGATCGGGCGGCTGCTCCTGCGGGCCTCTTGCCCTCGGCGCTTCGGCTTGGCAGGGATGCAGGCATGGCCCCACCCCCCTCGCGTGGCTCAGCTCAGAGC
>CAXTNB010000021.1:0-15549 GCA_964245385.1 uncultured Acetobacteraceae bacterium
CGAGCCCACCGACAGGTCGATGCCGCCGGTCAGGATCACGAAGGTCATGCCGGCGGCGAGCACGGTGTTGATCGCCGCCTGCTGGGCCACGATCGAAAGGTTCTGCACGCTCAGGAAGCGGTGGCCGCCGAGGAAGTGGAAGCCCAGCGCCAGGATGATCAGCACCGGCAGCATGCCGGCACCCTGGAGGGCGGCGCGTATCTGCACCTGGCGCGCCGACAGCCCCGCGCCGCCCTGCGGCGGCGGCACGCCGGCAGCGCCGGGTGCTGCCACGCCGCCGCCGGTGGCTGCCGGCTGGGTGTCGATGGCGGCGGCGGACTGCGGCTGGGTCGGCGTCTGGTCGAGAGTGTCCATGGTTTGCGTCCCTAGGCCGCGACACCGGCCGCGTGCGCCATGATGTTTTCCTGGTTGATCTCGGCACCGCCGGGGCCGCCGACGGTGCCGGCGATGTGGCCCTCGCGCATCACCAGCACGCGGTCGCAGATGCCGATGATCTCGGGCAGCTCCGAGGAGATCACCAGGATCGCGATGCCGCGCCGCGCCAGCTCGTCGATGATCCGGTAGATCTCGGACTTGGCGCCGACATCGACGCCGCGGGTCGGCTCGTCGAGGATCAGCACCTTCGGGCCGGTCTCGAGCAGGCGGGCGAGCAGGATCTTCTGCTGGTTGCCGCCGGAGAGGCTGCCCACCGAGACCAGCGCGCTCGCCGCCCGCACCCGCAGGTTGCGGAACGCGTCGCGGGCGCGGGCGCGGGCGCGGGCGAGGTCGAGCAGGCTGCGGCCGCGGGCGTCGCGCGCGATGACGCCGAGATTGATGTTGGCGCCGCAGGACATGTCGAGGAACAGGCCGAGCGCCTTGCGGTCCTCGGTGAGGTAGGCGATGCCGCGATCCAGCGCCTCGGCGGGGTTGCGGATCGACACCTCCTGGCCCTCGAGCCGCACGCTGCCGCCGGCCTTGCGGTCGGCGCCGAAGATCAGCCGGGCGAGCTCGGTGCGTCCCGCGCCGACCAGGCCGGCGAGGCCCAGCACCTCGCCCTTGTTGAGCCGGAACGAGCACGGCTTGACCCGACGGCCGCCGTCGGTGACGCCGTCGACCTCCAGCACCACGTGCGGATGGGTCGCGTCCGGATCGTGCTCCTTGGTGTAGAAGCTCGACAGGTCGCGCCCCACCATCATCTTGACGATGGCCTCGGCGCTGATCTGGTCGCGCGTCAGCGTCCCGGCGTAGCTGCCGTCGCGCAGCACGGTGACGCGGTCGGCGAGCTCGTACACCTCCGCCATGCGGTGGCTGATGTAGATCAGCGCGATGCCCTCGCTACGCAGCTGGCGCACCAGCCGGAACAGGTGCTCGGTCTCGCGGGAGGACAGCGCGGTGGTGGGCTCGTCGAGCACCAGGATGCGCGAGTCGCCGTGCAGCGCGCGGGCGATCTCGACCATCTGCTGCTCGGCGATGGACAGGCCGCCGACCAGCGTGCGCGGACCGAACGGCGCGCCGAGGCGCTGCAGGATCGGCGCGCACTTCGCCTCCATGGTGGCGCGATCGACCTGCCAGCCGGGCCGGCGCAGCTCGCTGCCGAGATAGATGTTCTCGGCAACCGACAGGTTCGGCGCCAGCGCCAGCTCCTGGTAGATGATCGCGATGCCGGCGCGCTTGGCGTCCTGCGGGCCGTTGATCACCAGCGGCTTGCCCTCGATCTGGATCTCGCCGCCGGGGTCGGCGCGGTGCGCGCCGGACAGGATCTTCATCAGCGTGGACTTGCCGGCGCCGTTCTCGCCCATCAGCGCCAGGATCTCGCCGCCCCAGGCCTGCAGCCTGACGTCGCGCAGCGCGCGCACCCCGGTGAAGGTCTTGGAAATCCCCCGCATCTCCAGCGCCGGCAGGGCTGCAGCCTGTTCATGCTCGGTCACGGTTTCCCCGCCTGCTTCCCCGACGCGCGTCTGTTATTGGTTGTCGTCATTCAGCGCTTCTACCCTCCAATGCACAAGGGCACGGCGCGGTTGCAGGCCGCCCGGCTAGCCGCGCCCGCGCCGGCGCCTCTGGTCGAAGAAGACGATGACGATGATCAGCCCGCCGGTGATGATGCGCTGCCAGAACGGGTTCACGTTGAGCAGGTTGGCGCCGTTGTTGATGGTGGTGAGCAGGATCGCGCCCAGCGTCGGGCCGACCACGGTGCCGACGGCGCCGAACAGCGAGGTGCCGCCGATCACCGAGGAGGCGATCGACTGCAGCTCCCAGCCGTCGCCGGTGGTGGCGACGCCGATGCCGATCCGCGAGGCGGTGAGGATGCCGACGAACGCCGCCAGCGTCGCCGAGAGGATGTAGGCCAGGTAGATCGTGGCCCCCACGTTGATGCCGGACAGCCGCGCCGCCTCGGGGTTGCTGCCGGCGGCGTAGATGTGCCGCCCCCATCGCGTCTGGTGCAGCAGCAGGTAGGCCGGGATCGCGACCAGGATCACCATCCAGAACAGGTTGGGGATGCCCGCGAAGGCGCCGCGGGAGAAGGCGCCGAAGCTGTGCGGGAAGCCCGCGATGGTCTGGCCGCCGGTCATCAGCAGGCCGATGCCGCGCAGCGTGGTCAGCGTCGCCAGCGTGGTGATGAAGGGCGGCAGGCGCATGCTGACGATGGCGAAGCCGTGGAAGGCGCCGATGCCGATGCCCATCAGGATGGTCACCAGGCAGGCGGCCGCGATCGGCACGTGCGCCACCAGCAGCAGTGCGACCACCGTGCTGGCCAGCCCGACCACGGCGCCGACCGACAGGTCGATGCCGGCGGTGATGATCACGAAGGTCTGGCCGATGGCGATGATGATCCACAGCGACGCCTGGCGCATCAGGTTGGTGAAGTTGCCGTAGGTGGCGAAGCTGCGCGTCGACAGCGCCAGGATCAGCCAGAGCAGCAGCAGCAGTCCCAGCAGGGTCAGGCTGAGCAGGAAGCCGAAGCGGCGGGCGCGGGCGCCGCTCTTCGCAGCCGACAGGGTGGCGGCGTCAGACACCGATCGCCTCCTTCAGGATGGTCTCGGCCTCGACCTCGCGCGGCGCGTAGCTGGCGACAGGGCGGCCGCGGCGGAACACGTGCAGCCGGTCCGACAGGTCGCGCACCTCCGGCAGGTAGGAGGAGATCAGGATGATGCCGGCACCACCGTGCAGCAGCTTGGCGAACAGCTTGTAGATCTCGACCTTGGTGCCGACATCGACGCCCACGGTGGGCTCGTCGAAGATGAACAGGTCGGCGCCGTGGCTGAGCCACTTGCCGATCACCAGCTTCTGCTGGTTGCCGCCCGACAGCGTCGAGGCCTGGATGCGCTGCGAGGCGGCGACGATGCGCATGTCGCGGATCTGCCTGCCCGCCGCCTCGCGCTCGGCCGCCGCGTCCATCATGCCGCCGCGGCCGAGGCGATCCAGGATCGGCAGGTTGAGGTTGAAGCCGACGCCGAGATTGAGGCACAGCCCCTGGTCGCGCCGGCTCTCCGGCACCAGGGCGATGCCGAGATCGATCGCCTGCCGCTCCCGCCTGATGTCGACCTGCCTGCCCTTGAAGGCGACGCTGCCGCCGGTGCTGCGGGTGCGTCCGAACAGGCACTGCACGAACTCGCTGCGGCCGGCGCCGATCAGGCCGTACAGCCCGACCACCTCGCCCTGGTGCACGTCGAGCGAGACGTCGGAGAAGCCCGGCCCGCTCAGGTTCGACACCTGCAGCAGCGGCGCGCCGCGCGTCACCGGCTCCTTGTAGTGCACCTCCTCGATCGAGCGCGCGACCATGTCGCGGATCAGCGCGCGCTCGTCGGTCTCGGCGGTGCGGTGGGTCGAGATCAGCACGCCGTCGCGCAGCACCGAGACGCGGTGCGAGAGCTCGAAGATCTCCTCCATGCGGTGGCTGATGTAGACGATGGTGACGCCCTCGCCGTTCAGCCGGCGCACCAGCCGGAACAGCTGGTCGGTCTCCTGCCGGGTCAGGTAGCCGGTCGGCTCGTCGAGGATCAGGAACCGGGTGCCGCGCATCGCCGCGCGCGCGGTCGCCACCAGCTGCTGCTGGCCGATGGTGAGCGCGCCGAGCAGGGCGGAGGCGTCGATCCTGAAGCCCAGATCGTCCAGCACCGCCTGGGCCTGGCCGCGCATCTCGCGCTTGCGCAGCAGGCCGCCGCCGCTCTTCTCGTCGCCGAGGAACATGTTGGCGGCGACGTCGAGGTGGCGGCACAGCACCACCTCCTGGTGCACCGCGTTGATGCCGAGCGCGATCGCGTCGTGCGGCGTCCCCAGCGCCACCTCCCGGCCGCGCCACAGGATCTCGCCGCCGCTGCGCGGATAGGCGCCGGTGAGGATCTTGATCATGGTCGACTTGCCGGCACCGTTCTCGCCGACCACGGCGTGAATCTCGCCCTCCTCGAAGGCGAGGCTGACCGCCTTCAGCGCGTAGGTGCCGGTGAAGCGCTTGTCGACGCCCCTGAGCTCCATGATGGGCCCAGACGCGCCCCGGACGGGCGCGGGGATCGGTCCGGACGCGCCCGGGACGGGCGCGGGGATCGGCACCACGCCGGCGCCGGTCACGGCGTCGCTCAGTCCAGCTTGGGATTGAGCAGCGCCTGCGAGTGCGGCGTGTCGATGTTGGTCCTGTCGATGGTGTTGACGCCGGTGTCGACGTTCTTCGGCACCGGCTGGCCGCGCGAGGCCGCCAGCGCGGTCTTCACCCCGTCATAGCCCATGCGGTACGGGTCCTGCACGATCATCGCGGCCACCAGCCCGTCGCGCACCTCGCCCGCCAGCTTCTGGTCGCTGTCGAACGCCACCATGCTCAGCTTCGGCGGCTTGATCTCGGCGATCGCCTGGCTCGCACCCTGGCTCATCGTCAGGTTGACGCAGAAGATGCCGGCGAGGTCCGGGTTGGCGGTGAGCAGGTCGTTGGCGATGTTGAGCCCGGTGGTGACCTGCCCGTCGGCGACCCGCACCGCGACGATCTTCAGGTCCGGATACTTCGCCGCCAGCTCGGCCTTGAAGCCCTGGACGCGCTGATCGAGCGAGCCGACGCCGGGCAGCGAGACGATGATCGCGACGTCGCCGCTGGCGCTGCCGTTCTTGGCCTTGATCGCCGCACCCAGCGCGTCGGCGGCGGCGGCACCGCCCTTGACGTTGTCGGTGGTCAGGAACGAGGTGAAGGCCTGGGTGTCGGCGGCGGAATCGATGCCGATGATCTTGACCGTCTTGGCGGCGTCGGTGATCGGCGGCCCGAGGGCGGCGAACTGTGTCGGCGAGATCACGATGGCGGCGGGATGCGAGGCGGTGGCGTTCTCGAGCGCGCTGATCTGGCCCGGGATGTCGGCCTCGCTCTGCGCGCCCATCGCCGGCACGTTGATGCCGAGGTCGCGGCCCGCCTTGCGCGCGCCGGCCAGCACGATCTGCCAGTACTGCGCGGTGGTGTCCTTGACGATGATCGGGATGGTCTCGGCGGCCCGCGCCGGCGCCGGCGCGAGCAGCGGCAGGCCGGCCGCGACCGCGCCGACCATCAAGAGTGCGGCGCGACGCCCCGCGACCACGCGATCCTGCCGGTATGTCCTCACGTGACCGCCCTCCCCCAACGCCGGTGTTCACGCCGCCCGCGGCAGCACCGGACCCTGCGGAGTTGCTCCGCTTGAGGGTCATTGGATGAAGGACGCACGGTGCTGTCAACGTGCAATCGGGGCCGTCGACGTGCGATCGGCGCCCGATCGACAGGCGGTGCGGGCGCGGCTAGCGTCTGCCGCCGGCGGCACGCATCACGCGGCGCCCGGACCCAGGAGGCGACGACCATGCTGCGCGGAATCGACCGGCTGCTGAGCCCCGACCTGCTGCACAGCCTGGCCGCGATGGGCCACGGCGACCGGATCGCGATCGTGGACGGCAACTTCCCGGCCAGCAGCTGCGGCAGGCGGGTGCACCAGCTGCCCGGACTCGACGCGGCTTCGGTGCTGCAGGCGGTGCTGTCGCTGCTGCCGCTCGACGACTTCACCGCCGACGCGGCGGTGACCATGCAGGTGGTCGGCGAGGCCGATGCCGTTCCCGAGGCGGTGGCCGACTTCACCCGCATCCTGCACGCGCATGACGGACCGGCGCCGGTGGCGGTCGAGCGCTTCGCCTTCTACGAGATGGCGCGCGCCGCCTACGCCGTGGTGCAGACCGGCGAGACCCGGCTGTACGGCAACGTCATCCTGACCAAGGGGGTGATCCGCTGAGGTAGCGGGTACGGCGCCAGGCCACTGCGGCGACGCCGATCAGGCGGCGCCGGTCCAGTCCAGCACGTGATCGGCCAGTTGCGGTCGCGCCGCCGGCGCCGGCCGGGCGCTCGGGGTGCCCACGAACAGGAACCCCGCGAGGCAATCCGGCGCGTGCAGGCCGAGTGCCGCCGCCACCGCGGGATCGTAGGCGTTGGCGCCCGTCACCCAGATCGCGCCGAAGCCGGTCGCGTGGATCGCGTTGAGCAGGTTCATGGCACCCGCCGCGACCGCCAGCATCTGCTCCGACGCCGGCACCTTGTGGTCGGTGCGGATCCGCGCCCCGAGCGCGATGATCAGCGGCGCGCGCAGGAACTTGCCGCGCTGCTTCTCGATCATCGGCGCGGTCGCGTCCGGGTCGCGACGACGCAGCGCCTCCTCGACGACGTCGGCCAGCCGCGCGCGCGCCGCGCCGCGGACCAGCACGTAGCGCCAGGGCGCCAGGCGGCCATGGTCGGGCGCGCACAGGCCGGTGCGCAGGATCAGCTCGAGCGCGTCCCCGGACGGCGCCGGATCGACGAGCGCCGATACCGAGGTGCGGGACAGCAAGGTCTCGAGGTCGATCGCGGGGCGTGTCATCGGCGGCCTCATAGCGCCGCCGGCGTATGCTGACAACGTGCCCGGCGTCCGGCCGCGCCCGCGACCTCTCCCGCGCGGCGGGAACTCAGGCCGCCGCGGGAGGCTGCGGCTGCAGTGTCGCCAGCGGCGGCTGCGGCTGCAGCACCGCCACGGGAGGCTGCGGCTGCGGCACCGCCGCGGGAGGCTGCGGCTGCAGCATCGCCAGCGGCGGCTGCGGCTGCATCATCGCGGCGGGCGGCTGCGGCTGGGCGAAAGCGGCGTGGCCGTCAAGCGCGACCCGCGCGGACGGCAGCGATCCCTGAGCATAGCAAAAGGAAAGCACCAGTCCGGCGGTGAGAAACGTGCGCATTTTATCCTCCTTCGACAAGAAAACATAGAACACCAGCGGCGCAGCAACCATTGTTACTGGCACGTTATAGGTCTGATAGCTGGTTTTTTTACGGAATGCTACAGCTATTGTGAAGGTTCAGCGCCCCAACTGCGTTTTTAACGCGTCCAGTACGATCTCGTCGTCCGGCGGCAGGTCCGGCGCGAAGCGGCCCACCACGACCCCGTCGCGCGATACCAGGAACTTCTCGAAGTTCCACAGCACGTCGCCGGACGCCGGCCGGACGCCGCGCGCGGCGAGACGCGCCCGCATGGTGCTGTCGGGCCTGGCGCTGGCCTCCGGCAACGCCTGCGTGAGCGCCGCGTAGAGCGGATGCCGGCCCGGCCCGTTCACCTCGATCTTGGAGAATAGCGGGAAGTCGATGCCGTATCGACTCTCGCAGAACGACGCGATCTCCGCCTCGTCGCCCGGCTCCTGACCGAGGAACTGGTTGCACGGGAAGCCCAGCACCTGGAAACCCTGATCGCGGTAGCCGCGGTACAGCGCCTCGAGGGATTCGTACTGCGGCGTCATCCCGCACTTCGAGGCGACGTTGACCACGAGCAGCACCTGGCCGGCATAGGCGGCCAGGGTCGTCTCGCTCCCGTCGATACGTCGCACCGCGATTTCCTGAAGTTCCGTCATCCGCCTCGATCTCTCCCCCGCCTGCAGACCATCCTGCGGCACCGACTGATCTGGCTCGACGCCGGAAGCTGGGCAAGGCGGTGGCGAAGGCTTGGCGGCGGCCGGTGCCCCGGACGGGCGCGCGCGGCGTTGGCGTCCGGCGCCGGCTTCCTGTAGGAATCGCGCCTCATGGACACCATCCGCAGCACCGCCGATCCGGCCGCGACCGCCGTAGCCACCGCCGAGGCGGCCCGCAGCGCGCGCATCCGTCGCGTCACCGGCGAGACCGCGGTCGAGCTGTCGCTGACCCTCGACGGCAGCGGCCGCACCCGGATCGCCACCGGCGTCGGCTTCCTCGACCACATGCTGACCGCACTCGGCCGTCACGCCCTGTTCGACCTCGAGGTGGACGCGACCGGCGACCTGCAGGTCGACTTCCATCACCTCACCGAGGATGTCGGGATCAGCCTCGGCCAGGCCTTCTCGCGCGCGATCGGCGACAAGCGCGGCATCCGACGCTACGGCCAGTCGCTGCTGCCGATGGACGAGGCGCTGGTCGAGGCCGCGATCGACATCTCCGGTCGCGCGTACCTGGTCTGGCAGGTCCGCTTCGGCCGCGACAAGGTGGGCGAGATGGATACCGAGCTGTTCGAGGAGTTCTTCCGCGGCTTCGCGTCCAACGCCGGCCTCGCGCTGCACGTCACGCAGAAGAGCGGGCGCAACGACCACCACGTCGCCGAGGCCTGCTTCAAGGCGGTGGCGCGGGCGCTGCGCCAGGCCTGCGAGCCCGATCCGCGCGCCGCCGGCGCGATCCCCTCCACCAAGGGCGTGCTGTGAGGCTGTACAGCAGCCACTTCCGCGCCGCGTCGGCGGATCGGGAGCGGCCGCCGCTGCTGGTCAAGGAGGGTCTGTCGTGGCCGTGCCTGCTGCTCGGCTGGATCGGGCTGCTGCTGTCGGGAAGCTGGATCGCGGCGTTGCTGGTCGCCGCCGCCAGCCTGCTGATCGCCCTGCTGCTGCGGCACCTGGCCGGGGGCTGGCCGATCGCCGCCGGGCTGCAGCTGCTGCTCGGGCTGTTCGCCAACGACCTGCGCCGCTGGGAGCTCGGCCTGCGCGGCTTCATCGCCGGCCCGCTGGTGGCCGGACGCGACGCCGAGGCGGCGCTGCTGCGCCTGCTCGACCGCAGGCCCGAGCTGGTCGGAGGCCGGCGTTGACCGCCATCTGCCTCCTGGCGGCATGATGCGCGTCTGCGTGATCGACTACGACGGCGGCAACCTCGCCTCCGCCTGCCGGGCGCTGGGCGAGGCGGCGTCGCTCGCCGGCATCGCGGCCCGCGTCTCCATCACCGCCGACCCGCAGGCGCTGGGCGAGGCCGAGCGCATCGTGCTGCCCGGACAGGGCGCGTTCGCCGACTGCGCCGGGGGGCTCGACCGGCGCCCCGGGCTGCGCGCCGCGATCGAGCGGGCCGTCGCCGCCGGCACGCCGTTCCTGGGCATCTGCGTCGGCATGCAGCTGATGGCCGAGCGCGGGCTGGAGCACGGCACGACCGCCGGCTTCGGCTGGATCAGGGGCGAGATCGCGCCGATGCGCGTGCCCGGGCTGCGCCTGCCGCAGATGGGCTGGAACGAGCTGCGCTTCACCCCCGGCGCGCATCCGCGGACCGAGGGGCTGCGGCCCGGCGACCACGGCTACTTCGTGCACTCCTACGCGCTGCGCGAGCACGATCCGGCCGACCTGGTGGCGAGCACCGACTATGGCGGCCCGGTGCCCGCGCTGGTGGCGCGCGGCAACCGCTGCGGCGCGCAGTTCCACGTCGAGAAGAGCCAGCAGGTCGGGTTGCGCATCCTGGGCAACTTCCTGCGCTGGTCGCCCTGAGATGGATCCCGCCGATCCCCGCTCCGGCCACCGCCCGACGCTGTCGACCGAGCGCATCACCGGGATCGACGACGACGACATGCAGGCGCTGTGCGAGGCCACCAGCGCGGCGATCCTCGACGGCGGCGGCTTCGGCTGGGTCACCGCACCCGGACGCCAAGTGCTGGAGCGCTACTTCCGCGGGCTGATGATGGTGCCGGAGCGCTCGCTGTTCGTCGGCCGCCTCGACGGCGTCATCGTCGCCGCCTCGCAGATGGTGCGGCCGCCGCGCAACAACGAGGCGCAGGCGATGAGTGCGACGCTGATGCACAGCTACGTCGCCCCCTACGCGCGCGGCCACGGCCTGGCGCGCAAGCTCACCCAGGCGGTCGAGGACAGCGCCCGCGCGATGGGCTACCAGGTGCTCAATCTCGACGTGCGCGAGACGCAGCGCGCCGCGATCGCGCTGTACGAGAGCCTGGGCTTCGAGCACTGGGGCACGCACCCGCACTATGCCCGCGTCGGCGGCCGCACCGTGCGCGGCTTCTTCTACACCAAGCGGCTGCAGGGCGACGGCAAGCTCGAGGGCAGGGCCGCGGGCGGCCTGCTCGACCCGATGGTCGGTCTCGATGACTGACCGGCCGCTCACCCTGTATCCCGCGATCGACCTCAAGGACGGCGCCTGCGTGCGTCTGCGTCGCGGCGAGATGGCGAGTGCGACGGTGTATTCGGAGGATCCCGCCGCGCAGGCGGCGGCCTGGGCCGACGCCGGCTTCGCGTGGCTGCACGTGGTCGATCTCGACGGCGCCTTCGCCGGCCGCTCGCGCAACGAGGCGGCGGTGCGCGGCATCCTGGCCGCGACGCGGGCGCCGGTGCAGCTCGGCGGCGGCCTGCGCGACCTCGGCGCGATCGCGCGCTGGCTCGAGGCCGGCGTGACCCGGGTGATCCTCGGCAGCGCCGCGGTGAAGAACCCGGCCCTGGTGCGCGAGGCCTGCGCCAGCTTCCCCGGCCGCGTCGTGATCGGCATCGACGCGCGAGCCGGCAAGGTCGCCGTCGAGGGCTGGTCGGAGACCTCAGCACTCGATGCCGCCGAGCTGGCGCAGCGCGTCGAGCAGGCGGGAGCGGCCGCGATCATCTTCACCGAGATCGAGCGCGACGGCATGCTGGGCGGCCTCGACCTCGAGCAGACGGTCCGGCTCGCCCGCGGCCTGCGCCTGCCGGTGATCGCCAGCGGCGGGGTCGGCACCCTCGACCACCTGCACGCGCTGCGCGCGGCGGCCGCCGCCTGCCCCGGCCTCGACGGGGTCATCGTCGGGCGGGCGCTGTACGACGGGCGCATCGATCCGAGCGAGGCGCTGGCGGCGCTGCGCGGCGCGCCAGAGCAGGGTGCGCGCGAGCCGGGTGCGCCAGAGCCGGGTGCGCCAGAGCCGGGTGCGCGCGAGCCGGCGCCATGCTGAAGCTGCGCGTCATCCCCTGCCTGGACGTCAAGGACGGGCGCGTCGTCAAGGGCGTCAACTTCGTCGCCCTGCGCGACGCCGGCGACCCGGTCGAGCAGGCCGCGCTCTACGACGCCGCCGGCGCCGACGAGCTGACCTTCCTCGACATCACCGCGAGCCACGAGCGGCGCGACACCATCCTCGACGTGGTGAGCCGCACCGCGGCGCGCATCTTCCTGCCCTTCACGGTCGGCGGCGGCGTGCGCTCGACCGAGGACATGCGCCGGCTGCTGCTCGCAGGCGCCGACAAGTGCGCGATGAACTCGGCCGCGGTGTCGCGCCCCGCCCTGGTCTCGGAGGCGGCGCGGAAGTTCGGCAGCCAGTGCGTGGTGGTCGCCGTGGACGCGCGTGCCGACGGCCATGGCGGCTGGCAGGTCTACACCCATGGCGGCCGCCAGCCCACCGGGCGCGACGCCATCGCCTGGTGCCGCGAGGTCGAGCAGGCGGGTGCCGGCGAGATCCTGCTCACCTCGATGGACCGCGACGGCACCGGCGAAGGCTTCGACCTCGAGCTGCTGCGCGCCTGCTGCGAGGCGGTGCGGCTGCCGGTGGTGGCCTCCGGCGGCGTCGGCGCGGCGGAGCACTTCGTGCAAGGGGCGCAGGCCGGCGCGTCGGGCTTGCTGGCGGCGAGCGTGTTCCATTTCGGCCAGCTGACGGTCGGCGGCGTGAAGCGCGCGCTGCGGGCGGCGGGCCTGCCGGTCCGCATCGCGACGCCGGCGGACGCGTCGTGAGCAAGCCGGTCAAGCGCAAGCGGCCGCCAGTCGCGCCCAAGCGCAAGGCGGCGACGCGCAAGGCGGTGGCCAAGCTCGCCGGCGGCGGCAAGGGCAAGGGCGGCGGCAAGCGCCGGCCGCCCGCGCGCGACCTCGCGCTGGCGCTGCGGCACGGCGCCACCGCCGCGGTGCTGGACCGGCTGTTCGAGACCGTCACCGCGCGACGCGACGCCGACCCGAACCTCAGCCACTCGGCGCGGCTGCTGTCGCGCGGCCGGCTCAAGGTGGCGCAGAAGTTCGGCGAGGAGGCGGTGGAGTGCCTGATCGAGGCGGTGGCCGGCAACGGCGAGAAGCTGATCGGCGAGAGCGCCGACATGCTGTACCATCTGATCGTGATGTGGGTGGATGCCGGACTGCATCCGGAGGCGATCTGGAGCGAGCTGCGACGACGCGAGGGCGTCAGCGGCATCGCCGAGAAGGCCGCCCGCGTCACCCGGCAGCTGCCCGGGGAGTGAGCCGGGCACGCGTATGAGGAGGATGCCGCATGACGGTGGCAGGACTGGGCGCCTATGATCCCGACAACGTGTTCGCGCGCATCCTGCGCGGCGAGATCCCGGCCGAGCTCGTGTTCGAGGACGAGCACGTCGTCGCCTTCACCGACGTCGCACCCAAGGCGCCGGTGCACGTGCTGGTGGTGCCGCGCGCGCCGTACGTGTCGTTCGCGGATTTCGTGCGTCGCGCCTCGGGCGACGAGGTGGTGGGGTTCTTCCGCGCCGTGGGGCTGGTGGCGACGCAGCTCGGGCTCGACCCGCCGGGCTACCGCATCCTGAGCAACATGGGCGACCACGGCGGCCAGGAGGTGCCGCACTTCCACGTGCACCTGTTCGGCGGGGCGCCGCTCGGGCCGATGCTGGCGTAGGCTCGATCATCGGCCGGCGCCGCCGGGGGGCGCCGGCGCCTCAGCCCGGCTTGCGGCTGCTCAGCAGCCAGCAGAACGGCACGATCGCGAAGCAGATCAGCGCGAAGCTCATGAAGGTGTCGTTGTAGGCCAGCGCCGAGGATTGCTGGATGTACTGGCTGTAGATCTGGTGGTTGACGCCGGCGGTGATCTGGCTCGCGGGGCGTCCGAGCTGCATCAGGTAGGCGCGCGTGTGCGCGTTGTAGTCGTTGAACGGCTGATGGAACGGCGTCATCCAGTGCACGATGTGGCTCTCGCGGATCTGGGTGCGCTCGGTGATCAGCGAGGTCGCGCACGAGATGCCGATCGAGCCGAACACGTTGCGCATCATCGCGAACAGCGCCGAGGCGTCGCCGTTCAGCTCCTTGGGCAGCGTCTGGTAGGTCACCACGCTGATCGGCACGAACAGGAAGGCGAGCGGCGCCGCCTGCAGCATCCGGTACTTGACCAGGGTGGGGAAGTCGATGCTCAGCACCAGGTGTCCCGAGGTGATCAGCGCCACGCCGAGCAGCGCGTAGCCGAAGGCGATGACGTAGCGCGGCTGCACCCGCTTCATCGCGAGGTTCACCAGCGGGATTAGCAGGATGATGCCGAGCGCGCCGGGCGACAGCACCAGCCCGGACAGGGTCGCGGTATAGCCGATCACCTGCTGGGCGAACTGCGGCACCAGCACCGCCGAGGAGTACAGCGTGAAGCCCAGCGTGCCGATCATCATGGCGCCGAGGGCGAAGTTGCGGTCGCCGAACACCCGCAGGTCGACCACCGGGCGCTTGACGGTGAGCAGCCAGCCGACCGCGCCGAGCAGCCCGGTCACCGAGAGCAGTGCGAGGATGCGGATGAACGGCGAGCCGAACCAGTCGTCGTCCTCGCCGCGATCCATCATCACCTGCAGGCAGCCGAGCCCGAGGGTGATCAGCGACAGGCCGACGACGTCGATCGAGGCGCTCTGCTTGCGCGCCCAGGGCGGATCCTCGACCAGGGCGGCGACCGCGAGCAGGGCGAAGATGCCGACGGGCACGTTGATGAAGAACACCCACCGCCAGGAGAAATTGTCGGTGATGTAGCCGCCGAGCGTCGGCCCCAGCGCCGGTGCCACGATGGTCGCCACCGCGGTGATCGCGAACGCCCCCGATCGTTTCGATGGCGGGAAGGTGTCGAGGATGATGGATTGCTGGTTGGGCTGCAGCCCGCCGCCGAAGAAGCCCTGCAGCAGCCGGAACACGATCAGCTGCGGCAGGCTGTCGGAGACGCCGCACAGGAACGAGCACACCGTGAACATGCCGATGCAGATCATGAAGTAGCGCTTGCGTCCCAGCACCCGGCCGAGCCAGCCGGAGATGGTCAGCACGATGCCGTTGGCGGCGAGGTACGAGGTCAGCGCCCAGGTGGCGTCGTCGTAGGAGGTGGAGAGATTGCCCGCGATGTGCGGCAGCGACACGTTGACGATGGTGGTGTCGAGCACCTCCATGAACGCCGCCATCGTGACCACGACCCCGATCAGCCAGGGGTTGTGCGTGGGCGCCCATTCCTGCCTGCGCGCGGCCGCCTTCGGCTCCGGGGTCGCCGCGGCGCCTGCGGTCTCGCCGCTCACTTCACGGTCACCGTCGGCTCGACCGAGAGGCCGAGCGGCAGCGGCAGGTTCGGATCGAGCCCGTCATCGATGATGATCTTGACCGGCACGCGCTGCACGATCTTGACGAAGTTGCCGGTCGCGTTCTCCGGCGGGAAGGCGCTGAACTGGCCGCCGGACCCCTTCTGGATGCTGTCGACGTGGCCCGACAGGTGCATCGCCGGGTAGGCGTCGATCGAGATCTTCACCGGCTGGCCGGGGCGCATCCTGGTCAGCTGCGTCTCCTTGAAGTTGGCGACGATCCAGACCTCGGGCTGGACGATCGAGAACAGCGACTGGGCCGACTGCACGTAGTTGCCGCGCTCGACGTTGCGCTGCGCGATCCAGCCGTCGTTCGGCGCGCGGATCACGGTCCATTCGAGGTTGAGGTCGGCGGTCTTCACCTGCGCCATCGCCTGCGCGAGGCTCCCCGCCTGCTGCGCCACCCGCGTCCCGGCGTTGCCGATGTTGGAGCCTACGGGGGTGTTCTGCTCGACGTTGCCCTGCGCCTGCTGCACCTGCCCCTGGGCCTGCTGCATCTGCGCGGTGGACTGGTCGATCGCCTGCTGGGTGGTGGCGGCGTGCGCGATGTTGTGCTGGCGCTTGTATTCGGCCTGGGCCAGGAACGCCTGTCCCTGGGCGATCAGCAGCTGGCCCTGCGCCTGCTTGAGCTGGCCGGGGAAGTTGTGCCTCGCCACCTCGACCGAGAACTGGGCCCCCTGCAGCTGACCCTGGGCCTGCTGCAGCGCCGCCTGCGCGCTGTCGCGGCTGGCCTGGTAGTCGCGCGGGTCGATGCGCATCAGCACCTGCCCCTGATGCACGAACTGGTTGTCGTTGACGTCGAGCTCGGTCACGTAGCCGGCCACGTGCGGCGCGATGGTGATGGTCCGGCCGGCGGTGAAGGCGTCGTCGGTGCTCTCCTCGAAGCGGGTCGTCCACCAGTAGAAGAAGCCGCCGACCACGACCACGACCACGAACGCGAACAGGCCGAGCTTGACCCAGGGCTTGGACTTGGCGCGCGCGGCGTCGCGCTTCTCCTCCTGCTGCCGCTTCTTCCGGTCCTCGTCCTGCTCCTCGCCTCCGGAAGCTTCGTTCTCGGCCATCCACGACTCC
>CAXTNB010000022.1:0-7552 GCA_964245385.1 uncultured Acetobacteraceae bacterium
AGCCCGCCGGTGCGCGAGGCCGCGCCCACACCTGCGAGCGGCCCCGCACCGCCGGTCGCCGACCAGGTGGCGCCGGCGATGATCTCGCTCGCCAGCCGCACCGACGGCAGCAACGAGATCCGTATCTCCCTGCATCCGCTTGATCTGGGACAGGTGGAGATTCACCTGGTCCGCGGCAGCGACGGATCGACCTCGGTGACCGTCGTCGCGGATCGGCCGCAGACGCTGCAGGAGCTGGCGCAGAACGCGCATCATCTGCACGCGGCCCTGGACGCCGCGAGCGTTCCGACCGACGGCCGTACCCTGGACTTCGTGTCGGCGTCCGGCGGCACGCCCGGCCAGGGTCACGACGAGGCGACCGCCCAGACGCCCGGTGCCGGTCAGGATCCCGGCCGCGGCGCGTCGGGCGATCGTGGCTCCGGCCAGGATCGAGCCTCGCTTCAGGACCGGCAGCAAGCCTCGGCCGGCGACGGCAAGGACGACAGCTCCATCTACGGCGCCCCGGCGCCGAGCTCCGCCAGACGGCAGTGGCGGTTCGACGGCCTCAACATCACGGCGTGAAACGATCAGCGAAGGAGAAGACCATGAGCGGCAGCTTGACATCGACCAGCCTGCTGACCTCGACCGAGAAGGCGGCCCAGGCCAACGGCAACACCGCCAGTGCGAGTGCGAGCACCACCGCGAGCGACGCGAGCACCACCGCCTCGAGCGCGCTGTCCTCGATCGCCGACAACTTCAACTCGTTCCTGACCATGCTGACGACACAGCTGCAGAACCAGGATCCGACCGCGCCGATGGATACCGACACCTTCACCAGCGAACTCGCGACCTTCGCCGGCGTCCAGCAGCAGGTCAACACCAACACCAACCTCAACACGCTCATCTCGCTCAACCAGGACTCGCAGGTCACCTCGGACGGCGGCTTGGTCGGCCAGACGGCGAACTTCACCGGCACCCAGATCCCGTTGCAGTCGGGAGCGGCGAGCATCAGCTTCACGACCGGCAGCGCGGAGCCGATCGCGATCGCGGTGACCGACGCCTCCGGTGCGGTCGTGCGCACGGTGCAGGAGACCTCCAACGCCGGTACCAACACCTGGAACTGGAACGGCGAGGACGATGCCGGCAACAAGCTGGCCGACGGAGCCTACGGGATCGCGGTGCAGACGCAGGATGCGTCCGGCAACGTGACCGCGGTACCCTTCACCGCGACCGGAACGATCACCGGCGTCTCGAAATCGAGCACCGGCAGCGTCCTGCTGCAGATGGGCAGCGACAGCGTCGACATGACCAACGTCAACTCCTTCAGCACCGGCGGTTCGGCCGGGACCACCTCCTGACGGGTGGCCGGCCGGCAAAAATTGCCGGGCGGTTAACCTTTCCGTAAGGGCTGGCGGGTCATGATGGTGCCCGCGGCGAAGAGCCGCCGGCACGAGGCCGGTCCACGGAAAGAGCCCATGACCCTGCCCACCCGATCCGCCTTCCCGGCATCTCGCGCACCATGAAGGCCTTCCTCGATGGCCTGAAGGCGCTGGGGCCGGCACGTCTGGCGACCATGGCGGCGGTCGCGCTGGGCATGCTGGCGATGCTGGCGATGCTGGCGCTCCACGGCGGCGGCTCGCCGCACATGGCCTTGCTCTACGGCGACCTCGACCTCCGCGAGGCCGGCCAGATCGCCGACGCGCTCGACAAGGCCCACATCCAGCATGAGCTCGGCGGCCAGGACGACCGCATCATGGTGCCGGCCGATCAGGTCGCCGCCGCCCGCCTGCTCCTGGCCAAGACCGGGCTGCCGTCCGGCGGGTCGGTCGGCTACGAGATCTTCGACCGCGGCGACAGCCTGACCGCCACCCAGTTCGAGCAGACGATCAACCAGACGCGGGCGCTGGAAGGCGAACTCGCCCGATCGATCCGCCTGATCAGCGGGGTGCGCGGTGCGCGCGTGCATCTCGTGCTGCCTCATCGTGAGCCGTTCGCGAGCGAGCAGCAGGCGGCGCAGGCCAGCGTGCTGCTCTCGATGACCGGCTCCAGCCGCCTCGATCCGGAGGGCGTGCAGGCGGTGCTGAACCTCGTCGGCGCCGCGGTGCCCGGACTGAAGGCGCAGAACATCGGCGTGATCGACAGCCGCGGCAACGTGCTCGCCCGCGCGGGCCAGCCGACCGGAGCGCTGGGCGCCGCGCGCAACGTGGACGAGCTGCGCCAGGCCACGGAGTTGCGGCTCGCCCACGCCGTCGAGGAGATGCTGGAGCCGACCGTGGGGCTGGAGCACGTTCGCGCGGAAGCCGCGGTGACGATGGACATCGATCAGGTCCACGAGACCCAGGAGAGCTACAATCCGGATCAGCAGGTGCTGCGCTCCCAGCAGACCACGTCCGACAAGAGCCGCAACACCGAGGCCGAGCCGAACACGTCGGTCCAGAACAACCTGCCGAACGCCAACGCGAGCCAGAACCAGAGCGGCAGCCAGGAAGACAAGCAGGACGAGGTCAACAATTACGAGATCGGCAAGACGGTGCGCACCGTCGTGCAGGATCAGCCGCGGATCGCCCGCATCAGCCTCGCCGTGATGGTCGACGGCACGGTCGTACCGGGCCCGGATGGCAAGCCGTCCTGGAAGCCGCGCGACCAGGCTCAGCTCGATCAGATCGCGACCCTGGTCAAGAGCGCGATCGGCTTCGACGGCAAGCGCGGCGACACCGTGAGCGTCGTCAGCATGCCCTTCACGGCGCCCGCCGAGGATCTCGCGCCGGCTGCCGGACCCGGGCTGCTGGGTCTGCACTTCACCCGCGACGACGTCATGCGCCTGGGTCAGACCGGTCTGCTCGGCCTCTTCGTCCTGCTCGCCCTGCTGTTCGTGGTGCGACCCATGGTGATGCGCCTGACCGGCGCCGGAGGCGCGGAGGGCGTCGCGGCGGCGGGGGCAGCGCCCGGGCTGGCGTCGGAGGCGCGATACCCGGGCCTCAACGCCCCGAAGGCCGGCGCAGGCCCGGCGACCGGCACCAGCCTGGCACTGCTGCCCGGTCCCGGCGACGGCGCCGATGCGGGGGCGGATGAGAGCATGATCAGCATCGCCAACATCGACGGCAGGCTGCGTGCCTCCTCGGTCCGCCAGATCGTCGACCTGGTCAGCAAGCATCCCGAGGAGAGCCTCTCGATACTGCGCGGCTGGCTCGGTCATGAGCAGGAGGCGGGCTGACATGGCAGGCAAGACGATCACGTCATCGATGACCGGCGCCGAGAAGGCAGCCTGCCTGATGCTCGCGCTCGGCGAGGAGCAGTGCTCGAAGCTGTTCGAGATGATGCACGAGGAGGAGATCAAGGAGATCTCGTTCGCGATGACGCAGCTCGGCAGCGTGCCGGCTGAGATCGTCGAGGATCTGTGCGTCGATTTCTCCAGGAACATCGGCTCGGCCGGGATGCTCGTCGGCAGCTACGACAGCACCGAGCGGCTGCTGCAGAAGACGCTGTCGCGCGAGCGCGCGAGCCAGATCATGGAGGAGATCCGCGGCCCGGCCGGCCGGACGATGTGGGACAAGCTGGGAAACGTCAACGAGGGCGTGCTGGCGAACTACCTCAAGAACGAATACCCGCAGACGGTGGCGGTCGTGCTGAGCAAGGTGAAGCCGGACCATGCGGCGCGCGTGCTCGGCCTGCTGCCGGACGGCTTCGCCATGGAGGTGATCATGCGCATGCTGCGCATGGAGAGCGTGCAGCGCGACGTCCTCGACAGCGTCGAGAAGACGCTGCGTTCCGAGTTCATGTCCAACCTGGCGCGCAGCACCCGTCGCGACAGCCACGAGCTGGTGGCGGAGATCTTCAACAATCTCGACCGGCAGGTCGAAGGACGCTTCATGTCGGCGCTCGAGGAGCGCAATCGCGACGCGGCCGAGCGCGTCAAGTCGCTCATGTTCACCTTCGACGACCTGGGCCGGCTGCCCGCGGACTCGATCCAGAAGCTCATGCGGGTCGTCGAGAAGAACAAGCTCCCGATCGCGCTCAAGGGCGCGCCGGAGAGTATTCGCACTCTCTTCCTGTCGACGCTCTCCGAGCGCGCCGGCAAGCTGCTTCGTGACGAGATCGCGATGCTCGGCCCGGTTCGCCTGCGCGACGTGGACGAGGCGCAGGGCGCGATCGTGGCGTTGGCGAAGGATCTCGCGCAACAGGGCGAGATCGAGATAAACGACCACAAGGACGAGCAGATGGTGCTCTGAGATGATGCGCAAGCATGCACTCCCGCTGGCCATGTCCGGGGTCCTCTACGCCGAAGATTTCGACGAGCCGCTGCTGCAGGCGGCACCCCCGCCGCCGGCCGCGGCGCGGGCCGCAGCCGAGCCGCAAACCATCGTGCCGAGCTTCACGCTCAACGAGCTGCGTGCCGCCGTCGACGAGGCGCACCAGAAGGGACGGGACGAGGCGCTGCGCGAAGCCTCCGCCTCGATGCAGGGCCAGCGCAACCTCGCCGCCGCGAACCTGGCCAAGCAGCTCGCCGCGACCCAGGAGCAGTCGGCGCGGATCGTCGAGCAGGCGCTGAACATGATCGCGCGCACGACGCTGTCGCTGCTCTCGGTGGCGCTGCCGGCCCTCTGCGCCGATCACGCGGAAGCGGAGCTGCGCGCCTTGCTGCACCGGATCGTGCCGCCGATGCGCCAGCAGCCCGAGCTGCAGATCCGCGTGCATTCCTCCCTGCGTGCCGTGCTGGAGGAAGAGACCAAGGCCATGCTGGAAGGTTCCGGCACCTGCGTCACCTGGGCCAGCTCCGGCAAGCTGCTGCCCGGCGACATCGCGATCTCCTGGCAGAACGGCGGCGCGCTGCGCGATACCGCCGCGACGTGCGACTACATCCGCGATGCCGTGCTCGCCCTGTTCGAGGCAGGACACGAACCCGTACCGGAGACCGACGATGTCCAACGAGATTGATCTGACCGAGCTCTCGGAGGTTCCGCTCGGACAGGAACCCTCCGCTTCCCGGAACGCGCATGATCTGGGAGCGGTCTACGACATCCCGGTCACCGTGAGTGCGGTGCTCGGCAAGAGCACGATGCAGGTCAGCCAGCTGCTGAAGCTCGGCCGCGGCGCCGTGGTCGAGCTCGATCGCAAGATCGGAGAGGCGATCGACATCTACGTCAACAACCGGCTGGTGGCGCGCGGCGAGGTGGTGATGGTCGGGGAGAACCGGCTCGGCGTCACCATGACGGAGATCGTCAAGGCGGACCGGGGCATCTGACATGCGCGTCCTGATCATCGGTTCGCTGGCGGGTGAACTCGGCAAGGCGGCGGCGATCGCGGTGGCACGCGGGGTCCGCCTCGACCAGGCCGACGACGTCGCCGCCGGTATCATCCGCCTGCGCAACGATGCCGGCGTGAACCTCGTGCTGTGCGAGATCGACCAGCAGATCGCACTCCTGGTGCGCTCCCTCGCGCTCGAGCGCATCGCGGTGCCGGTGATCGCCTGCGGGCTGGAGAACGATCCCGAGGCGGTGTTGCGCGCGGTGCGTGACGGGGCGCAGGATTTCCTGCCGCTGCCGCCCGATCCGGAACTGATCGCCGCCATGCTGGAAGCCGCTTCCGGCGAAGGCCAGACGCTGGTCGCGCGCGACCCCGCCATGCTGGCGATGCTGCGGCGTGCCGACCAGGTCGCGCGGGCGAACGCGTCGATCCTGATCACCGGCGAATCCGGCACCGGCAAGGAAGTCATGGCGCGGCACATCCATCGTCGCTCGCAGCGCGCCCAGGCGCCGTTCGTGGCGCTGAACTGTGCGGCGATCCCGGAGCATCTCCTGGAATCCGAGCTGTTCGGACACGAGAAGGGCGCGTTCAGCGGGGCGGCCGGACGGCGGATCGGCAAGTTCGAGGCGGCGGACGGCGGCACGCTGCTGCTCGACGAGATCAGCGAGATGGACGTGCGCCTGCAGGCCAAGCTGCTGCGCGCGATCCAGGAGCGCGAGGTCGACCGGCTCGGCGGTTCGGCGCCGATCCGGGTGGACGTGCGCATCCTCGCGACCAGCAACCGCGATCTCGCCGCGGAAGCCGCCGCCGGCCGCTTCCGCGCCGACCTCTTCTTCCGGCTGAACGTGGTCAACCTGGTGTTGCCGCCGCTGCGCACGCGGCCGGCGGACATCCCGATCCTCGCGGAACATTACCTCCGCCACTACAGCGAGGCGAACGGGCTTCCGCCGAGGCACCTGAACGAGGAGGCGCTGGCCTGCCTGGGTCGCCACAGCTGGCCGGGAAACGTCCGCGAGCTCGAGAACCTGATGCACCGCGCCGTGCTGCTGGCCGAGACGGCGACGATCGACGCGGCGAGCCTCGATCTGCCGCACGACGCTGGCGCCGCCTCGTCCGATCATGCGGCGCCCTCGGAGGCCGCGCGCGAGGGCGGGGGTGTCAGCGGCCTGGTCGGGCGCCGCATGGACGAGGTCGAGCAGGCGCTGATCATCGAGACCCTGCACCACACCTTCGGCAACCGGACCCACGCGGCCACCATCCTCGGCATCTCGATCCGGGCGCTGCGCAACAAGCTGCGCGACTATGCCGGCCAGGGGCTCGCGGTGCCTCCGCCTCCGACCGGCTGGGCGGCCTGATCCGTGAGCGGGACCACGCTGGACGCGGCTGCGCCGAAGGCCGGCCTCGCCGCCTGGAGGGACAAGCTGCGGCTCTACGCGCCGGGCACCGACATCGGCCTGGCACTGGGCGTGGTCGCGCTGCTGTCGGTGCTGGTGCTGCCGCTGCCGACCTTCGTCCTCGATCTCGGCCTGTCGCTGTCGATCACCGCCTCGGTGCTGGTGCTGATGGTGGCGCTGTTCCTGCAGCGTCCGCTCGACTTCACCTCCTTCCCCACCCTGCTGCTGCTGACGACGCTGCTTCGCCTGTCGCTCGAGGTCGCCACCACCAGGCTGATCCTCAGCCACGGCCACGAGGGACCGCTCGCGGCCGGCCACGTCGTCGCGGCCTTCGGCGGCTTCCTGATGGGCGGCGACGTCGTGATCGGGGTGATCCTGTTCGCCATCCTGCTGGTGGTGAACTTCATGGTGATCACCAAGGGATCCGGGCGCATCGCCGAGGTCGCGGCCCGGTTCAGCCTCGATGCGATGCCCGGCAAGCAGATGGCGATCGACGCCGAGCTGTCGGCCGGCGCGATCACCGAGAAGGTCGCCCGGCTGCGACGGCGCGAGCTGGAAGAGGAGAGCGGCTTCTACGGCGCCATGGACGGTGCGGCGAAGTTCGTCCGCGGCGATGCCATCGCCGGCCTGCTGATCACCGTGATCAACATCATCGGGGGTCTCGCGATCGGCCTGATCCGGCACGGCATGGCGTTCTCCGATGCCGCCGCGACCTTCACCACCCTGACCGTCGGCGACGGGCTGACCTCCCAGATACCTGCCCTGCTGGTCTCCACCGCGTCCGGCATCGTGGTGACCAAGGGCGGCACGGAAGGTGCGGCGGATGTCGCATTGGTGCGCCAGCTCGCCGGCAATCCGAAGCCGATGGCGCTCGCCGCCGGGGCGGCCCTGGTGCTGGCGCTGATGCCCGGACTGCCGACCCTGCCGTTCCTGGC
>CAXTNB010000022.1:7562-15523 GCA_964245385.1 uncultured Acetobacteraceae bacterium
CTGGCCGGCGGCGCCGCCTGGCTGCGCCTCAAGACGCCGGCCGCGCCCACCGATGCCGATCCGGCGACGATCGTGTCCGCCTCTCCCTCGGAGCCGCCGATCACCGACGCCATGCGCATCGACATGATCCGGCTCGAGCTCGGCTACGGTCTGCTGCCGCTGGCAGGCGGCGAGACGCCGCGCCTGACCGAGCAGATCAAGGCGCTGCGGCGGACCATCGCCCAGGAGATGGGCTTCGTGCTGCCGCCGGTGCGCATCCAGGACAACATGCAGCTGGCCGCGGACGCCTACCACATCCGGATCAAGGAGATCACGGCGGGCCGCGGCGAGGTCCGGCCGACGCGTCTGCTGGTGATGGATCCCAAGGGCGGCGTGCCCGATCTGCCCGGTGAACGCACCACCGAGCCGGCATTCGGCCTTCCCGCCCTGTGGATCGACACCGCGCACCGTGAGCAGGCGCTGTTCAAGGGCTGCACCGTGGTCGATCCGGCCAGCGTGCTGAGCACGCACCTGACCGAGGTGGTGCGCGAGACCATGGCGGAGCTGCTCTCCTACACCGAGACGCAGAAGCTGCTCGACGAGCTGCCGCGCGAGCAGCAGAAGCTGGTGGCCGACCTGATCCCGTCGCAGATCTCCACCGGCGCGATCCAGCGCGTGCTGCAGTCGCTGCTGGCCGAGCGGGTCTCGATCCGCGACCTGCCGACCATCCTCGAGGGCGTGCAGGAAGCGTGCGGCAGCGGCCTGCGCGCGGTGCCGCTGATCGTGAGCCACGTGCGCATGCGCCTCGCGCGGCAGATCAGCGACTCCCATGTCGGGCCGGCCGGGTACGTGCCGCTGATCACCCTGACGCCGCACTGGGAAGCGGCGTTCCTCGAGAGCCTGGTCGGTCCCGCCGAGGACCGTCAGCTCGCGATGGCGCCGTCGAGGCTGAACGAGTTCATCGGCAAGCTGCGCACGGCACTGGACGCCGCGGCGGCGCACGGCGAGGCGCCGGTCATCCTGGTCAACGGCGCGCTGCGCGTGCCGATGCGCTCGATCGTCGAGCGGCTGCGACCGTCGAGCTCGGTGCTGTCGCAGGCCGAGATCTCGGCCCGGGTGCGCATCCGCACCCTGGAATCGATCTGATGCCGATCCGAAAGGCGGAGGTCCTGCATGCGCATTAGGATCTTCCGCGCCCCCACCCTCGCGGCCGCGATGGCGCAGATACGCGCCGAGCTCGGCGCCGACGCGTTGATCCTGTCGGATCGGGTCCGCGACGGCTTCGTCGAAGTGACCGCGGCACTCGAGGTCAACGATCCGCCGGGGCTGCGCGCGCCCGCGCAGCCAAAATCGGCGGCGGAGGATCTCGAGCCGTTCGTCCGGCCGCACCGCCCCGGGACGCCGGCCGCGCCGCGGGATGCGTCCGCGTCGCCGAGACCGGTCGGGCCGAGCTTCGTGGAGACGACGCTCGCCTGGCACGGACTGCCGCCCGCCCTGATCGCGCTCCTGACCGCGGCGCCGATGGAGCAGGCCTGCGCGCGGACCTTCCGCTACGCGCCGCTGCCGGTCGGCGCCGAGGACGATCCGCTGCTGCTCGCGGGCCCACCCGGAAGCGGCAAGACGCTGACCGTCGCGCGTCTGGCGACGCGCCTGGTGCTGGCCGGACAGCAGCCCATGGTCATCACCGCGGACGGCAAGCGCGCCGGTGCCGTCGAGCAGCTCGCCGCCTTCACCCGCCTGCTCGGACTCACCCTGGTGGCGGCCAACACGCCTCAGATGCTGAGCCGCGCACTGGGTCACAGGGAGCCCGGGCAGCCGGTGCTGATCGACGCGCCGGGTCTGGAACTGGAGGACCCGGCTCAGGCGGAGACGTTGCAGGGCCTGCTCGCGTCGTCCGCCGCGGCCATGGCGCTGGTCCTGCCGTGCGGTCTCGACGCCAGCGAGGCGCAGGAGATCGCGCGCGCGCATGCCGGCCTGGGCGCACGGACGCTGGTGGCCACCCGCACCGACCCCTCGCGACGGCTGGGCGGCGTGCTGTGCGCTGCCGCCGCTGCCAAGCTGACGCTGTCCGAAGCCGGTATCGGCAGCGGCGCCGCGGACGGCCTGGTTGCGCTGACGCCGGCGTTCCTGGCCGAGCGGCTGCAGCGCATGGGCGGCGGTCCGGCCGCCGCACCGCCGCGCGGCACGCTGCTGTCCACCGGCCCCTCGTCTGACGGGGTCGAGCCGGCCGCCTCGCCGGTCTCCGCCCTGCCTCACCACATCGCGGCGCAACGACGCGCTGCGTCCAGATCGTGAGCGTCCGCCCATGACCACCGTCCTCACCGACGTGCCGCACTCCGCTCCCAGGACGGAGGCAGGACACGTGATCGCGATCGCCTCGGGAAAGGGCGGCGTGGGCAAGACCTGGCTCTCGATCACGCTGGCGCACACGCTGGCGACGCGGGGTTCGCGGGTGCTGCTGTTCGACGGCGATTTCGGCCTCGCCAACATCGACATCCAGCTCGGCCTGACCCCCGCCCACGACTTGTCCGACGTCGCGTCGGGACGCCTGCGACCGGCGGATGCGATCACCGCCTACGCCGGATCCGGCGGTGACGGACCGGGCTTCGCCATCCTGCCCGGACGCTCGGGCGCGTCCGTGCTGTCCGGCCTCACCGTGCCGGCCCTGGACGCAATGCTGACCGAGCTGCGCGAGCTGCCCGCCTTCGATACGCTTCTGCTCGATCTCGGCGCCGGCATCGACCGCGTCACCCGCCGCCTCGCCGCCTGGGCCGACACGCTCCTCGTCGTCACCACCGATGAGCCCACCGCCCTGACCGACGCCTACGCGGTGCTGAAGCTGCATGCGAGGGACCGCCAGGTCCTGGCCGAAGATGACGGCCTGAGGGCGGATGCGCGCATCATCATCAACCAGGCGAGCAGCCTCGGCAGCGGCGAACGCGCCTACGCCACCCTCGCCAGAGCCTGCGGCAACTTTCTCGGCATGACCCCCCCGCTCGCGGGCGTCATCAGGAGGGACCAGAGCGTCGGCGACGCGATACGTCGGCAGGTTCCGGTGACGACGCGTCATCCGAACGCGCCGGCGGTCGCCGACGTCGGTCGGATCGCCTCCGGCCTGCGGCAAGAGTAACCCGACGAGAATTCTTCATCCGAGGTGGTAGTCATCGAACGAAGCATGCAACCTTGTCGCAGGCTCGGCGCTTCGTTACTGTGATGGCCGATTTAACTCCAGCTCGCGCTTCCGGTTACGCGGCTCTCCTTTTCGAGACGTGGTTGCAAACCGGGCTACAGCACCTGTATGACAGGGCGCTGCAGGAGCCTGTCCCCGACGAGCTGCTGCGGCTCCTCCCTCAGGGTTCGACCCCTGACCGCCTGGTGAAGCCGGAGCAACCCTGAAGGCCGATCCGGTGAGAGCTCCGTCTGGACAGACGACCCCCTATATGGAGCTCCTGCTTGCGGATCAGCGTCATCCAGATGTCCCCCGGTGCCGACAAGGGCGAGAACGTCGCGCAGGCACGAGGTCTCGTGACGGCGGCGGTGCGGGAAGACCGTCCTGATCTGGTCATCCTTCCCGAGATGTGGAGCTGCCTCGGCGGCAGTCGCGACGTCAAGCTCTGTGCCGCCGAGCCCCTGCCGACGCCCGATGGTGTAGGCGGCAGCGGCGAGGCCTACGCCTTCCTGCAGGGCATGGCGCGTCAGGCCGGCATAATCCTGCATGGCGGCTCGATCGGTGAGCGCGTCGGCGAGCGCATCAGCAACACGTCGCTCGTCTTCGCGCCGGATGGGCGGGAGCTGGCGCGGTACCGGAAGATCCACCTGTTCGACGTGGTGACCCCGGACGGGGAGACGTATCGCGAGAGCGACCTGTTCGCCCCGGGTGACGCCGTGGTCACCGTCCCGCTCGGCTCGCTACGGGTGGGGCTCGCGATCTGCTACGATCTTCGCTTTCCCGAGCTGTTCCTGCAGCTGCGCCGGGCAGGTGCCGAGCTGATCACGCTGCCGGCGGCTTTCACTGCCGAGACCGGCCAGGCGCACTGGGAGACCCTGCTGCGTGCCCGGGCGATCGAGACGCAATGCTGGGTAGCCGCGTCGGCGACCTGCGGTCGGCACTCGGATGGCCGCAACGCCCCGCGCCTCACCTTCGGCAACTCCATGCTGGTCGATCCCTGGGGCACGGTGGTGGCGCGGGCCTCGACGGGTGTCGGCTGGGCCACCGGGACGCTTGATCCAGCCTATACCGGACGCGTGCGCGCCGGCATGCCGGTGCTGGATCATCGGCGTCTGTCTTGACGGAATCCTGGGAACCGGACGGGGAGACCTCCGACGACGCGCTGGCGGGGCGGACGCTGGAGCTGAGCGGTCTGTCGCTCGATCAGGACCGCAGCGCGACGAGCCCGGTCTGGCCACCCGGCACCTCGTTGAGCAGGATCGCCTTCGCGGCCGCGCCGAACACCCTGGCCCAGGAGGGCCTGAGGCGCTTCGAGGCCCGGTACGGCAACGTGCCGATCGATCAGGCCGAGGTCGTGGTGTGCCTCGGCGGCGACGGCTTCATGCTCGAGACGCTGCACACGGTGCTGCTCGCCGGGACGCCGGTGTACGGGATCAATTGCGGCTCCGTCGGCTTTCTGATGAACCCGCTGCTGGAGGAAGACCTGCCGGAGCGGCTGGTGCGCTCGCAGGGTGCCGTCCTTCACCCTCTGCGCATGCACGCCGTCACGCAGTCAGGCTTGGTCGAAGAGGCGCTCGCGCTCAACGACGTGTTCCTGTTCCGGCAGACCCGCCAGGCCGCCAAGGTGAGGATCCTCGTCGATGGCCGGGTTCGGCTCCCCGAGTTGGTCTGCGACGGGATCCTGGTCTCCACGCCCGCCGGATCAACGGCCTACAACCTGTCGGCACACGGGCCGATCGTGCCGCTCTCGGCCAACCTGCTGCCGCTCACGCCGATCAGCGCCTTCAGGCCGCGCCGCTGGCGCGGCGCGCTGCTGCCGAGTTCCGCCGACGTCGAGTTTCACATCCTGGAAGGCGACAAGCGGCCGGTCGCGGCGGTGGCCGACTTCACCGAGGTGCGGGACGTGGTGTCGGTCGCGGTCAGCGAGGACCGCAGCCTCGGCACGACGGTGCTGTTCGACCCCGACCAGAGCCTGTCGGAGCGGATCATCGTCGAGCAGTTCACCGTCTGAGGCCCGATGCCGACCTCGGCCGTATCAAGCCGCCGACAGCGCGGCGGCAAGATCGAGCGCGGCCGGGCTCGCGACGGTGGCCTGCGACATCGAGCTCGCCCGCGCCGCCTCCTCGCGGAGCATGTAGCCGCGTCCCCAGACGGTGCTGATGAGGTGGCCGGCACCGGCGCTCTGCAGCTTCTTGCGCAGCTTGCAGACGAAGACGTCGATGATCTTCATCTCGGGCTCGTCCATGCCGCCGTACAGGTGGTTGAGGAAGGCGTCCTTGGTGAGCACCATGCCCTTGCGCAGCACCAGCAGCTCGAGGATGGCGTATTCCTTGCCGGTGAGGTGGACGGGCTTGCCCTCGACGCTGACCTCGCGGCTGTCGAGGTTGAGCTGCAGCGGCCCGACGCGCAGGGTGGGCTCGCTGTATCCCTTGCTGCGCCGCAGGATGGCCTGCATGCGGGCGACCAGCTCGGCGTGGTCGAACGGCTTGGTGATGAAGTCGTCGGCGCCGACGGCGAAGGCGCGCACCTTGGCCTGCGGGCGGCACAGGGCGGAGAGCACGATGACCGGGGTGGCGAGGCGGGCGGCGCGCAGGCGGCGGACCACCTCGTAGCCCTCGAGGTCGGGCAGCATGAGGTCGAGCAGGATCAGGTCGTAGTCGTAGCGTCGGACCATCTCCAGCGCCTCGCGGCCCTGGTCGGTGTGGTCGACGGTGAAGCCGGCCGACTTCAGGATCAGGGATATTCCCCGGGCAGCCGTGACATCGTTCTCAGCGAGCAGGACGCGCATTTTACCACCAATCCGGTTCGATAAGAAACTGTTACCACCCCAGGTTGTTCCTTGTCGACAACTATTCGCGGAAGTTGCGTCCTAAAAGCAGCTGCAAGTGCTCGAAAAGGTCTTTAGGTCGCAGCGCACGAAGCCGGTCCGACGTTTGCGACATTGCCCGCCCCGTCGTGGCGGCGAGGGCGCCTGCGGGCGTCCGAAACCGGCGACCGGTCTCCGCCGGCGTCGCCGCGTGCATCATTTCGCGACGGGTGCCGCGTCCGCGTGCTGCGCCTGGTCCGGTCGCAGCCAGCGCGCGAACCAGTCGACGGTCCGCCTGCGCTCGTCGATCCGGTCGACGTCCTTGTGGAACCCGTGCCCCTCGCCGGGATAGACCACGAACTGCGTCGACACGCCGAGTGCCAGCATTGCCTGGTAGAACTCCTGGCTCTGCGGCAGCGGGCACTCCACGTCGCGTTCGCCCACCGTGATCAGCATCGGCGTGCGCACCGCGCGCATGTGGGTGATCGGGGAGGCACGAAGCTGCGGCCGCGGATCGTCGTAGACCAGGGTGCCGAACACCGGGTCGGGCGCGTCCTGCGTCATCTGCGGCGCCTCGCCCTGCTCGGACAGCCAGTCCGAGATGCCGGCGTGGGCGGCGGCGGCCTTGAAGCGGTGCGTCTGGGTGACCGCCCACATCGACATGTAGCCGCCATAGCTGCCGCCGAAGATCCCGAGCCGCGCATCGTCGATCGGCGCGGCACGCTCCGCGGCATCCACGCCCGCCATGATGTCGCGGAAATCGCCGCCGCCGATATCGTCGATGTCGGCGGCGGTGAACGCCTCCCCCTGTCCGAAGCTGCCGCGATAGTTCGGCAGCAGCAGGTCGTAGCCGGCGGCGAGCAGCGCCCGCTCGACGCCGCGCGCGGCGACGAACTCGGGCACGTCGGCCGCCTGCGGGCCGCCATGCACCTGCACCAGCAGCGGCCGTCTGCCGGCCGGCCGCGGCGAAGGGGTGAGCAGCCAGCCCTGCACGTCGAAGGCGTCGCTCTTCCAGCTGATGCTGACGCTTCGCACCGGTGCCGCGAGCCCGGCGTTGAGGTGGGTGATGTCGCGCCATCGCCCGACCGGCCCCGCCTCCAGCTCCGGCGGTGCGGCGAAGCCCTGGTGGTAGGCGGCGCTGTGACCGCCGGCGCAGGCCAGGCCCAGGTTCCAGCCGCCGGCGCCGATGCTCTCCTCTCCCGACCACAGCGTGCGCGGCGGTCCGGTCAGCGCCACCACCGCGGTGCGCGCGCCGCCGAGAGTGGTCGCGACCAGGCCGGGCGCGCACCCCCAGGCCAGCGTGGTGACCGTCTCGCGTCGGCCCGCGGTCAGGTCGACCGGCCTGGCGCCGGGACGGTCGAGCGGCAGCAGGAAGGCGTCGCCGCCGTTCGAGCCGAAATCGCTCATCCATCCGCCGATATAGGCGACCGACCGGCCATCCGGAGACACCACCGGGTCGGCGAGCTGCTGGTGCGTGTCGTCCGGCGCATGCAGCACCGAGACCGCGCCGTCGCTCGCCCCGATCGCCAGCAGCTTGGCCACCCACCACTGGCTGTCGCCGTCGCCCCTGGCCGCGGTCGCCACGAAGCCGGCGCCGTCCGGTCGCCAGTCGAACTCGTAGACGAACAGGTCCGGCGGCGAGACCAGGTGCAGGGTGCCGTGCCGCAGCACCGCGATGCGCTGCTCGTCGGTCTCGCGGCCGATCTCGCCGGCCATCGGCGCGGCCGCTTCCACGGCACCGGTCTTCTTGTGCGGATGCGCCGTCGCCAGCACCGCCAGGGCATCGTCCGGGCCGTAGCGCAGGGTGCCGAGCGCGCCCGCGAAGCGCGCGAGCAGCCGCGGCGCGGCGCCGTCCGCGCCGACCGCGTAGATCGCCGCCGTCTTGTCCGAGCTCACCACGAAGGCGAGCCGGGTGCCGTCGCGGTTCCAGCTCGGCGACGACGGCACGCAGTCCGCGCCGACGCCGCACGGCCGCCCGGCGGCAAGAAAGGGAAAGGCCTGCTGGCG
>CAXTNB010000023.1:0-5338 GCA_964245385.1 uncultured Acetobacteraceae bacterium
CCGTTGCACCCATTCGCGCCGCCCCGTGCGCGGAGAGGCGTCTGGGGTCGCAGAACTGACGGCGCCGGCAGCTTCGAGATCGAGCATGGATTGAGCCTCGCGAGATCGGGTCGGTTGGGTATGCGGTGCGGAAGCTCCGCGGTCCAGCGTCGGTTCCGGCCCGAGGCGGCGGCAGCTCATCAACTTTCCGCATTCACTGGTTTTTGCCGATGAAACGGCCAGTCGATGACCTGGCCGCAGAACAGCGCCCACCAGACCAGGACCGGCTGGAATGCCAGCCTCGGCGCGTGGTAGCCCCAGCCGAGCCGGCTGCCGCCGATCGAGACGCCCTGCAGCGCGTGCTTGATGTTCGCCGGATAGACGCAGACGGCGTACAGCGCGAGCATGATCCCGGCCAGTCGACGCAGGCGCACCGTGAGCAGCGCCGCGGCACCCAGGAGCTCGCAGCAGCCGGTCGCGATCACCGTGTCATGCGGGTCCGGCACCCAGTCCGGCACGATCGAGACGAAGGCGGCCGTCTCGCGCAGGTGGAACCAGCCAGCCGCCAGGTAGATCGCGGCCAGGGTCCAGCGCAGCGCGGTGCGCCAGCGTTCGCGGCGCGCGCCGGGCGGGCTCAGGCCGGGCTGACCCACTCGCCGGCCCGCATCAGCGGCTCGCGCGCGCCGGAGCCGGTGATGCCGTCCAGGTCGATCTCGCCGGAGCCGATCATCCAGTCGATATGGATCAGGCTGGCATTGGCGCCGCGGGACGCCAGCGACGCCGCCTCCGCGCCGGCCGCGTCGTGCAGGCAGCTCGCGTAGGCCTGGCCCAGCGCGATGTGGCTGGCGGCGTTCTCGTCGAACAGGGTGTTCTGGAACAGCAGGCCGCCGCTGGAGATCGGCGAGGAGTGCGGCACCAGCGCCACCTCGCCGAGCCGTCGCGCGCCCTCGTCGGTGCCGAGCACGCGGTCGAGCACGGCGTTCCCCCTGGTGGCGTGCGCCTCGACGATGCGGCCCGCCTCGAAGCGCACCTCGATGCCGTCGATCAGCGTGCCCTGGTAGGAGAGCGGCTTGGTGCTGCGCACGAACCCCTCGACGCGCTGCCGGTGCGGGGTGGTGAACACCTCCTCGGTGGGGATGTTGGGAATGCAGGTGATGCCGTTCGCCGCGGTGCCGGAGCCGCCGAGCCACCTGTGCCCGTCGGCGAGGCCGACGCTGAGGTCGGTGCCCGGACCCTGGAAGTGCAGTGCCGCGTAGCGACGCGCGTCCAGTGCGGCGGCGCGCGCGTGCAGCCGCTCGTCATGGGCGCGCCAGGCCGCGACCGGGTCGGGGCCGTCGAGCCGCGAGGCGGCGAAGATCGCGTCCCAGAGCTTGTCGACCGCCTCCTGCTCGGGCTCGTCCGGGAACATGGTGCGAGCCCAGGCCGGGGTCGCGCAGGCGATGATGTTCCAGTTGATCGCGAAGTTGGTGATCAGCTCCAGCGAGGCCTGGTTGGCCACCGAGTTCGCCCGGTTGGCGCGCGCGATGCGCTCGGGATCCTCGCCGGACAGCAGGGCCGGATCCTCGCCGGTGATGGCGAGGCGGGCGGCGTTGCCGCGGAAGGCCTGGGCGATGCCGTCGGCGAGCCAGCTCGCGGCGGTGTCGAAGGCGGCGTCGGGGGCGTAGCGGAAGCGGGCGCGCTTGGCGATCTCGTCGGTGAACAAGGTGGTCACCAGCGAGGCGCCGGCCTTGTAGGCATGTTCGGTGATGCGCCGCACCAGGCCCGCGGCGTCGAGGGGTGCGGTGATCACCAGCTCCTGTCCCGTCGCCAGGTTGAGGCCGATCCGGACGACGACCTCGCCCAGCCGGTCGAGCATCGCGTCGCGTCGGGAGGCGGGGGAAGGGGTGCGGCCGTCCATGGCTAGGTCTCCTCCGGGGCGATGCAGGCGCTTGTGTTCCGGTGCGCGTCGATCTCTTGTGGTGCCTCGGTCGCCCGGCTGCAACCGGGGACGGTACGCCACGGGCGCCCGGCGGGGCTGCCAGGAGGGGTCTCGCATGACGTCGCCGTCGCCGCACGATTTCGCCGAGATCGACCCGCCGGCCCGCCTGCTGATGGGGCCGGGCCCGATCAACGCCCATCCGCGCGTGCTGAGGGCGATGTCGGCGCAGCTGCTGGGCCAGTTCGACCCCGAGTTCACCCGCTACATGAACGAGACGATGGCGCTGTATCGCCACGTGTTCCAGACCCGCAACCGCTGGACCTTCCTGATCGACGGCAGCGCCAGGGCGGCGATCGAGGCGGCGCTGGTCTCGCTGATCGAGCCGGGAGACCCGGTGCTGGTGCTCGATTTCGGCCGCTTCGGGCTGCTGCTGCGCGAGATCGCCGAGCGCTGCGGCGGCGTCGTCGCCAGCGTGCAGGCCGAGTGGGGCCGCGTGGTCCCGATCGATGCGGTGCACGAGGCGGTGCGCCGGTTGCGTCCGCGCGTCGTCGCCTGCGTGCACGGCGACACCTCCACCACCATGGCGCAGCCGATGCACGAGATCGGCCGGATCTGCGCCGAGCACGACGCGCGGCTCTACGTCGACGCCACCGCGACCCTGGGCGGCATGCGGGTGCCGGTGGATGAGTGGGGTGCCGACATCGTCACCGCGGGGCTGCAGAAGTGCCTCGCCGGGCCCGCCGGGGTGGCGCCGATCACCATCTCGGACCGGGCGGCGGCGCACATCGCCCGGCGCCGGCACGTCGAGCGCGGCATTGCCCAGGCCGCCGTCGGCGCCGGCCGGGACGCGTCGGACGGGCCGGGAAGCCGCATCGGCTCCAACTACTTCGACCTCGCGATGCTGATGGAATACTGGTCGGAGCGGCGGCTCAACCACCACACCGAGGCGACCACCATGCTCTACGGCGCGCGCGAATGCGCCCGCCTGGTGCTCGAGGAGGGGCTCGAGGCACGCATCCACCGGCATCGGCGGATCGGCCGGGCGATGGTGCTGGGCCTGCGGGCGATGGGCCTGCAGCCGTTCGGCGACCCCGAGCACAAGATGGACAACGTGGTCGGCATCCTGATCCCGGCCGGCATCGACGGCGAGGCGGTGCGCACCCGCATGCGCAGGCAGTTCGAGATCGAGATCGGCAGCGCCTTCGGGCCGCTGGCCGGTCGGATCTGGCGCATCGGCAGCATGGGCTACAACTGCCGCGGCCATAACGTCCTGATCACCCTGGGCGCCCTGGAGACGGTGCTGCGCGGCGCGGGCCTGCCGCTGCGTTCGGGTGCTGCCGTCGATGCGGCGCTGGCGGCGCTAGAGGACGGGAAGGAAGGTGCTGCGCCCCGCCAGGACACGGAGTCTCAGGATTGATCCCGCCGCCTCGCCGATTGCAACCAACGCTGTCCTGACGCGTCCTGAAACCCAGGCGAACGAGCGGACCGGCTCGCCGGTGCGGTGTCTCGCGTTCTAGTGGCGTCGGCTACATCAAGTGCAGCAGCAGATACGGGAGCATCGTCTCATGTCGATCATCGCTTGGGTCATACTGGGCCTCATCGCCGGCTTCATCGGCAGCAAGCTCGTCAACAAGACCGGGGAGGGCCTGATCCTCGACATCGTCCTGGGCATCGTCGGTGCGGTGGTGGGCGGGTTCGTGTTCAGCGCCTTCGGCGCGGCCGGGGTCACCGGCCTGAACATCTACAGCCTGATCGTCGCCGTCGTGGGCGCGGTGATCGTGCTGTTCGTCTACCACGCGATCGTCGGCCGCCGAACCATCTGATCGACCGCGGGTCGGGCTCGCGGCAGCAGTCCCAGCCCGTTGAAGCCGGTGCCGCGTGAGCCGCCGTACCAGCCCGAGCGGAAGCCGTAGCCGCCGCTTCCGAGGGCGAGGATGACCAGGATGATGATGAGAAGGGTCAGCATGTCAGCGCTCCAGCTTGCACCGGAGCAACGCCTGGACACGGCGGTCGTTCGGTAATCGAAAACCTTTCCTGGCGACGTGCTGCCGCGCGCCGGTCGCGGGCGCCCCTGCGGCCTGTCGCCCGTGCGGGTTCCATTGCGGTATGATAACGTATTCTTCATGATGCTGGTGCATACGAGAAGACGTGTATCGGCCTGAGCATGCCGGATCAGGGAGCCCGGCGGCGAGCGACTGGAACCCTTGACGCTGGGGATCGGACGGGATGAACCACCTGCGACGCCTGATCGAGAACACCGAGCAGATGCCGGAACTGGCCAGGGGCCTGCTGCGGGAGGGCGCGCGCGGACCGGAGCGGCTCGCGGCCTACGCGACCTCGGAGGGATATCCGATGTCGGCCGAGGACATCGTGACCGCGCTCTACGGGGCGAGCCGGACCGGTCGCCGTCACGGCGCCCGCCACGACCGCGAGTTCGAGCTGGCCGAGGATGAGACGGACGGCATCGGGACCGAGATGCCCGGGATGCGGAGCCCGATGCTGGACCTCTTCAGGTGGTATCGCGAGACGATCGGCTGACCATCGCGGCGTCGGCTTCAGCCGTTCGCCGCCCCAACCGACGGCTCGGCGCTGCGCTCGGACGCCGCGGCCACCAGCTGCGCCGCGGCGATGCGGCCGGCGAGCTGGTCGACCGAGCGCTGGCAGGCCTCGGCCCCCTCCTGCAGGTTCCGGCTGAGCACATAGAGGTTGGACAGCTCGTCCCGCCAGGTGGCGAGGCAGGCGCGCTGCTGGTCGAGCCTGGTCTCCAGCATGCGCAGGGCCGCGCGCAGGCGAGCCTGCGGATCCAGCGGGATGCGAACGATCTCAGCCGAGCGCCGCGGGGCTTCCTGCATGAACATCATCCAATTTTTGATACGGAGGCGAGTTTATCGCGCGCCGCCGCGGCGTCAATGATAAAGCGCAGACGGCGATAAAGCGCAGACGGCGATAAAGCGCAGACGGCGGGACGGCGCCGGAAGCAGCGCCGGGAGCGCTCAGGATGGCTGCGTCGAGATGACCGCGCGGGTGCTGCGTGCGGCGGAGCGGCGGAAGCGGTCCGGCGAGACGCCGAAGCGGCGGCGGAAGGCGTCGTGGAACCGCGAGACCGAGCCGAACCCGGCATCGAAGGCGATCGAGGCCACGTCGCGCCCGTCCGCGAGCAGCATCGACTGCGCCAGGTAGAGCCGGTAGCGCGTGAGATATTCGCCGAGCGTCATGCCGAGCGCCCCCTTGAACAGCGTCATCGCGTAGTTCGGGTGCAGGCCGACGGCCTCCGCCGCCGCGGCCGCCGTGATCCGACTGGTGGCGTGCGAGGTGAGGAAGCGCGCCATCGCGCACACCTTGGCGTCGCGGCCGCCGCTGCGGCCGCCGGCCTCGCCGCCGCCGCCCGCGCGGTCGGTCCAGCCGGTGAGGTCGACGCGGCGCAGCCGCAACTCGATCTCC
>CAXTNB010000023.1:5348-12451 GCA_964245385.1 uncultured Acetobacteraceae bacterium
CGACAGCGGCAGGGCGAGGAACATCTCGATCGGCAGGTACAGGCAGACGAAGCGCGTGCCGGGGGCGACGGTCGCGGTGCGGTGCGGCACCGCGCCCCAGAACAGCACGAAGTCGCCGGCGTGCACGGCGACGTCGCGGCCGCCGAGGGCGTAGGTGGCGCCACCGCTCAGGATCAGGTTGATCTCGAGCTGGCTGTGCGCGTGCGCGCTGCCCATCGCCAGCATCTCGGTGTGCCGTCCGGCCCAGAACACGTGCGGCGGCGGCTCGGGAGGTTCCTCAGGGAGCGACATCCGGAAGCCCTATCAATCTGAGGATCCGGGAGATCCCTAACGCCAAACCGGACGACAAGCCAGCCGGGCCGTGCCTACAGTGCCGGCAACGGCCTCGGGACCATGCGGGCCGCGTGGGAGAACAGGAATGTCCAAGCCGTTCAGGCTCGCCGCCCGCCTGGCGTCGGTCGTCGCGTTGGCACTCGGCGGCGCGGCATCGGGTGCCGCACGCGCCGACACCGTCATCGTCAACGCCGACACCTCGGACCCGCAGCCCAAGGCGGCGTTCCAGGACGTGGTGAAGCGCTTCGAGGCGGCCAATCCCGGCACCCAGGTGACGCTCAACGTCTACGACCACGAGAGCTACAAGCAGTCGATCCGCAACTGGCTGACCTCGGCGCCGCCGGACGTCGTGCTCTGGTACACCGGCACCCGCATGCGGCAGTTCGTGCAGCCCGGCCTGCTCGCCGACGTGAGCACGCTGTGGACCGACCCGGTCAAGCAGGCCTTCGGCAAGACCGCACTCGACCTGGTCACCGACGACGGCAAGCAGTACGCGGTACCCTACACGCAGTATCAGTGGGGCATCTACTACCGCGCCGACCTGCTCAAGAAGGCCGGCGTGAGCGCGATCGCGAACTGGGACGACCTGCTCGGCGCCTGCGACAAGCTCAACGCCATCGGGGTCGCACCGTTCTCGCTCGGCTCGAAGGACCTGTGGCCGACCGCCGGCTGGTTCGACTATCTCGACCTGCGCATCAACGGCTACGCCTCGCACATGCAGCTGGCGTCGGGGAAGATGTCCTACCTCGACCCCAAGGTGCGCGACGTGTTCGCGCACTGGAAGCAGCTGCTCGACCACAAGTGCTTCGTCAAGAACCACACCGAGCTGAGCATGCAGGAGAGCCAGTCGGTGCTGTTCCAGGGACGGGCGGCGATGATGCTGGTCGGCAACTTCATCACCGCGAACTTCACCCCCGAGACCCAGGGCCTGATGCAGTTCCAGCCGTTCCCGGCGATCACTCCCGGGGTGGCGGCCGCCGAGGACGCGCCGATGGACTCCGTCTCCATCCCGCAGGGCGCGAAGAACAAGGCGGGGGCGATGAAGTTCCTCGCCTTCATGATGCAGCCCGACGTGCAGACCGAGATCAACCGGTACGAGAAGCAGATCCCCGCCAACGGGCAGGCCAAGCTGATCGACGACCGGTTCCTGATCCAGGGGCGCAAGCTGCTGGATGCGACCCCGGATCACGCGCAGTTCTTCGACCGCGACACCAACGAGGCGCTGGCGACGCTGGCGATGAAGGGCTTCCAGGAGTTCATGGTGCGCCCCGCGCGGCTCACCCGCATCCTGACCGACATCGATCGCGCGCGGCTGCGTATCTACGCCTCCGGCAACTGAGCCCGCCCATGTCGGCGACCCTGCACCGGCGCGCCGGCACGGTGGCGCCGCTGGCCTTCATCGCGCCGGCGGCGCTGTTCTTCTCGGTGTTCGTGCTGTGGCCGATCGCGGACAGCATCTGGGTCTCGCTGCACGACTGGGACGGCGTGCACCCGATGCGCTGGGTGGGGCTCGGCAACTACGCCGAGCTGTTCGGCGACGACGTGTTTTACACCGCGCTGGTCAACAACATCTGGTGGCTGCTCGCCTACATGCTGGCGCCGGTGTTCGGGCTCGCGATCGCGCTGTTCCTGAACCAGAACGTGCTCGGCATGCGGCTGTACAAGTCGCTGTTCTTCTTTCCGTTCGTGATCTCCCAGGTGGTGGTCGGCCTGGTGTTCTCCTGGTTCTTCAACGGCGATTTCGGCCTGCTCAATCTCGGCCTGCACGCCGTGGGCCTGCCCGGCGTGTCGCTGCTCGGCGACGCCACCTGGGCGACGCCGGCGGTGATCGTCGCCGGGCTGTGGCCGCAGACCGCGTACTGCATGATCCTGTATCTCACCGGGCTCACCGCGGTGAACGGCGAGGTCGTCGAGGCGGCGCGCATGGACGGCGCGGTCGGCTGGCGCATGCTGTGGAACATCATCATCCCGCAGCTCAGGCCCGCGACCTTCATCGCCGTCGTGGTGTCGGTGGTCGGCGCGCTGCGCTCGTTCGACCTGGTCTCGATCATGACCAAGGGTGGCCCGTACGACAGCTCGGCGGTGCTCGCCTACTACATGTACGAGCAGACCTTCCTGTCGTTCCGCTACGGCTACGGGGCGGCGATCGCGGTGGTGCTGTTCGCGATCATGGACGTCTACATCGCGTTCTTCCTGTTCTACATGCTGCGCCGGGAGCGACGCTGATGTTTCCCCGCCCGATCCAGACCGCCTCGCCCGGCGCGCAGGCGCTGTACCGCTTCGCCCTGCCGTTCAGCCTGCTGGTCTGGCTGCTGCCGCTGCTGGCGATCTTCCTCACCTCGGCGCGCACCGCGACCGACCTCGCGCGCGGCAACTACTGGGGCTGGCCGACCGGCACCAACCTGCTCGGCAACTACGCCGCCGTGTTCACCTCCTCGCCGACCGGGCGCTACCTGCTGAACTCGCTGGAGATCACCCTGCCGGCGGTCGCCGGCACGCTGGTGCTCTCGACGCTGGCGGGCTTCGGGCTGGCGAAGTTCCGCTTCCGCGGCAACACCGCGATCCTGGCGATCTTCATCGCCGGCAACTTCGTGCCGTTCCAGATCCTGATGATCCCGGTGCGGGACCTGATGATCCACGTCTTCCCGCTCTACGACACGGTCTGGGCGCTGGTGGTGTTCCACGTCGCGTTCCAGACCGGGTTCTGCACCCTGTTCATGCGCAACTTCATGCGCGAGATCCCCGACAGCCTGATCGAGGCGGCGCGCATGGACGGCGCCGGCGAGTTCGGCATCTTCCGCCTGGTCGTGCTGCCGCTGGTGCGGCCGGCGCTGGCGGCGCTGGCGGTGCTGGAGTTCACCTTCATCTGGAACGACTATTTCTGGGCGCTGGTGCTGGTGCAGTCCGACAGCGCGCGCCCGATCACCGCCGGGCTGCAGGCGCTGCAGGGCATGTGGCTGGCCTCGTGGCAGCTGATGTCGGCGGGCGCGATCATCGCGGCCGCCCCGTCGGTAGGGATCTTCTTCCTGATGCAGCGGCACTTCATCTCCGGCCTGACCCTGGGCGCGGTGAAGGAATGACCGGCTACCGTCTCGACGGGGCGGCGACGACGCTGCTGCTGCTGCAGCGCGGCCGCGAGCTGCCGGAGATCGTGCACTGGGGCCCGCGCCTGCCGGACCGGCTCGATCTCGACGGCATGGCCTCGCTGCGCGACCGCGCGACGCGACGCAACGGGCTCGACCACGACCATGTCGAGGCGGTGCTGATGCCCAGCCTCGGCACCGGCGCGCTGCGGGCGCCGGCACTCGCCGCGAGCCGCGGCGGCCTCGACTGGACCGCCGAGTTCACCGAGGTCTCCGTGCATGCCGAAGCCGGCGCGCTGCGCGTCGCGGCGCACGATCCGGTGGCGCGGCTGCGGCTCGAGATCACGCTCACGCTGCCGCCCGACGGCGACCTGCTGAGCACGCGCGCGCGGCTCAGCAACGCGGGCGAGGCGCCGTTGCAGCTGGAGAGGTTGGCGGCCGGCGTGTTCCTGCTGCCCGCCGGCGCGGACGAGCTGCTGGTGTTCGACGGACGCTGGGGGCATGAGTTCAGCGAGCGCCGGGTGTCGCTGGCCGCCGGCGCCTGGGCCTCGGAGAACCGGCGCGGCCGCATGCACGACCGCTTCGGCGCCCTGATCGCCGGCGTCGCCGGCTTCGACGAGGATCGCGGCCTGGTGCACGGCGTGCATCTCGGCTGGAGCGGCAACCACCGCACCACCGCCGAGCGGCTCGAGGATGGCCGCGTGCTGCTCACCACCGGCGAGTGGCTGCATCCGGGCGAGGTGGTGCTGGCGCCGGGCGAGACGTACCGGACGCCCATCGCCTACGCGTCGCTGTCGCCGGACGGGCTCGCCGGCCTGTCGCGACGGTTCCACGACGGCGTGCGCCGCCAGGTGCTGCGCTGGCCGGGCGGTGCCATGCGGCCGCGGCCGGTGACGCTGAACACCTGGGAGGGCAACTACTTCGACCACGACCACGACCGGCTGGTGGCGCAGGCCGAGGCGGCGGCGGCGATCGGCATCGAGCGCTTCGTGCTCGACGACGGCTGGATGGCGGGTCGCGGCGACGAGCGCGCCGGGCTCGGCGACTGGCGTCCCGATCCGGAGAAATATCCGCACGGGCTGGGGCCGCTGATCGAGGCGGTGACCGGGCTCGGGATGGCGTTCGGCCTCTGGGTCGAGCCGGAGATGGTCAACCCGGACAGCGAGCTGGCGCGCGCCCATCCCGAGGCGGTGCTGCGCGTCGCGGGGCGGCCGGCGCACCTGTCGCGACACCAGCTGATCCTCGACCTGACCCGCCCGGAGATCGCGGACGGGATCTTCGCCCAGCTCGACGCGCTGCTGCGTGCCCACCCGATCTCGTACCTGAAATGGGACATGAACCGCGACTTCGTCGCCGCCGGCGACGCCGAGGGGAGGCCGGCGTACCGGCGCCACCTGCTGGCGACCTACGCGCTGCTCGACCGGCTGCTGGCGGCGCATCCGTCGCTGGAGATCGAGAGCTGCGCCTCCGGCGGCGGCCGGCCGGACCTCGGCATCCTGCGCCGCACCCATCGTGTCTGGACCTCGGACTGCACCGACGCGCTGCAGCGGCTGTCGATCCAGCGCGGCTTCTCGCGGCTGCTGCCGCCGGAGCTGATGGGCGCGCACGTCGCGGCCTCGCCCAACCACCAGACCGGGCGTCGCCACACGCTCGGCTTCCGCGCCGCGGTGGCGCTGTTCGGCCACCTGGGCGTGGAGCTCGACCCGACCCTGCTCGGCGAGCAGGAGCGCCGCGAACTCGCCGCCTGGATCGCGCTGCACAAGCGGCTGCGGCCGCTGCTGCATGGCGGCCTGCACCACGCGCGGCCGACCTGCGCGGGGCGCTCGCTGCGCGGCGTGGTGGCGCCGGATCGCCGCCATGCCGCCTTCCTGGTCGCGCAGGAGCATACCGACGCCGCGCGCGCGCCGCCGCTCGCCGTCCCGGGCCTCGATCCGTCGCTGCGCTACCGGCTGCACGCGCCGCCGCCGCAGCGGCTCGAGCTGCGGCTGTCCGCCTCGCAGGGAGAGCTGTTCGCGGACGGGCTGGTGCTGCCGGGGGCGCTGCTCGGGGAGGTCGGCATCGCGCTGCCGGAGATGCAGCCGGAGACGGCGCTGCTGCTGGAGCTCTCGGCCGTTGCCTGAGTCGCCGGTATCCGGGCCCATGACAGGAGGAGCCGCCATGCTGGGCGTCTGCTACTACCCCGAGCACTGGCCGGAATCCTGGTGGGAGCAGGATGCGCGCGCGATGCGCGAGGCCGGCATCAGCCACGTGCGCGTCGCCGAGTTCGCCTGGAGCCGCATCGAGCCCGAGCCCGGCCGCTTCGACTGGGCGTGGCTCGATCGCGCGGTCGCGGTGCTGGGCGACGCCGGCCTGCGCGTGGTGCTGGGCACGCCGACGGCGACGCCGCCGAAATGGCTCGTCGACCGCGAGCCGGGCATCCTGCCGGTGGGCGAGGACGGCCGCACGCGCGGCTTCGGCTCGCGCCGCCACAGCAGCTTCTCCTCCGATGCCTGGATACGCGAGAGCCGGCGCATCGTCACCGCGGTCGCCGAGCGCTACGGCGAGGCGCCGGCGGTGGTCGGCTGGCAGATCGACAACGAGTTCGGCTGCCACGACACGGTGCGCTCCTACGGCCCGGATGACCTGCGCGCGTTCCGGCTCTGGCTCGAGCGGCGCTACGGCAGCGTCCAGCGGCTGAACCTCGCCTGGGGCGGCGTGTTCTGGTCGGCCGAGCTGGGCGGCTTCGACGAGGTGGCGCTGCCGGCGGGTGCCGTGACCGAGACGGCGCCGGCGGCACGGCTGGACTTCCAGCGCTTCTGCTCCGACCAGGTGCGCGAGTACTGCCGGATGCAGGCGGCCATCCTGCGCGCCCACTCGCCCGGCCGCTTCGTCACCCACAACTTCATGGGCCGCTTCACCGAGTTCGACCATCACGCGGTCGGAGCCGAGCTCGACTTCGCCGCCTGGGACTCCTACCCGCTCGGCTTCACCGAGCAGTTCGCGTTCGACGAGACCGAGCGCGCGCTGTTCACCGAGACCGCGCACCCCGACATGGCGGCGTTCCACCACGACCTGTATCGCGGCATCGGGCGCGGCCGCTTCTGGATCATGGAGCAGCAGCCCGGGCCGGTGAACTGGGCGCCGTGGAACCCGGTGCCGAAGCCCGGCATGGTGCGGCTGTGGAGCTGGGAGGCGTTCGCGCACGGCGCCGAGCTGGTCAGCTACTTCCGCTGGCGGCAATGCCCGTTCGGCCAGGAGCAGATGCATGCCGGGCTGCAGCGGCCGGACCGCACGCGCTCCCCCGGCGGCGGCGAGGCGCTGCAGGTCGCGGCCGAGCTGCGCGTGGCGGGGGGCCTGCCGGCGAGCCGCGCCGCGGCGGTGGCGATGGTGTTCGACTACGAGGCCGCCTGGATCATCGGCATGCAGCCGCAGGGTGCCGACTTCCGCTATCTCGAGCTGTGCTTCCGCTGGTACGAGGCGGTGCGCCGGCTGGGGCAGGACGTCGACCTGGTGGCCCCGGGCGCCTCGCTCGCCGGCTACCGCGCGGTGCTGGCGCCGAGCCTGCCGCACCTCTCGGACGCCGCACTGGCGGCGCTGCGCGACGGCGAGGCGATGGTGCTGATCGGGCCGCGCACCGGCTCCAAGACCGCCGGCTTCGAGATCCCGGCCGAGCTGCCGCCGGGGCCGCTGCAGGCGCTGATCCCGCTG
>CAXTNB010000023.1:12461-15207 GCA_964245385.1 uncultured Acetobacteraceae bacterium
GGATCCCGCTGCGCGTCACCGAGGTCGCCTCGCTGCGGCCGGGCCTGTCGCATCCCGTCGCCGGATCGCTGGCGGGGGCGGCGCTGCGCTGGCGCGAGCGGGTCGAGACACCGTCCGAGGTGCTCGGCCGCTTCGAGGACGGCACCCCGGCCGTGGTCGAGGCCGGCCGCTTCACCTACCTCGCCTGCTGGCCGGACCAAGCATTGCTGGCGGCTTCGGTGCGTCGCCTGCTGGCGGCGGCGGGCCTGCAGCCGGTCGAGCTGCCCACCGGCGTGCGTCTGCGGCGTCGCGGCGAGGTGGCGTTCGCCTTCAATTACGGGCCGCGCTCCTGGACCCTGCCGGAGCCGGACGGGAACGCCGGCGCGCGGTCGTTCCTGATCGGCGGCCCGACGATCGCGCCGCAGGACCTCGCCTGCTGGCGCATCGGACCCGAACCGGCCTGATCGGGCCGCTAATCCGTCCGAAGCGAGCGCAGCACCTTGACCATCAGGCGAGCCGATGAAAGCCTGCATAGTTACGATTCTGATACGCCCAGCGATCTCGAAGCGCGTCGAGTCGGTCAAGCCTCGATGAAGCACCGGAGGAAGCCATGACCAAAGCCCCGACCAAGACGACGGCCGCGCCGAAGAAGCCGAAAGCCGAGACCAAGACGCCGCCGCCGAAAGCCGCCGCCGTCGAGAAGCCGAAGACCGGCCACAAGCCGAACGCGCTGCAGCAGCCGCTCAAGGTTTCCGACGACCTGGCGACGGTGGTGGGCAGCGGGACCATGGCGCGCGGCGAGGTGGTCAGCAAGGTCTGGGAATACATCAAGTCGCACAAGCTGCAGAACCCGTCCGACGGCAGGGAGATACTCGCCGACGACAAGCTGAAGAAGGTGTTCGGCAAGGACAAGGTCACCATGTTCGAGATGAACAAGCTGCTCGCCCAACATCTAAAGTAGCCGGCATCTCAAGTAGCCGGCACCTCAAGTAGCCAGCCACGCCGGCCGCGGGGGCGCCCTCTCGCGCCAGCTCTCGGGCGGCATGAAGATGCGGGTCTCGCTCGTCCGCGCGCTGCCGTGCGCGCCCGCGAGCCGTGGTGGGACCAGTCGTTCGCGGCAGGCGACGAGGTCACCCGCGACCGGCTGGACGACCTGCTGTCGACGGCAACGCCGCCGGACCGCAGCCGCCGGGTGACCGAGCCGCTGCGCCGCTCGCGCCCGCCCGACGATGCCCTGCCGACCGCCCGCTGATCCCGTCGCCCAGGAACCCGACATGCCAGCACCCGACATGCCACGGCCGACCGCGTTCGGGCTGCCCTCCGACCGGGGCGGCAAGGATCTCGGGCTCTTCATGCCGATCGCCAACGGCGGCTGGATCCTGTCCTCGACCACGCCGACCATCGACGGCTCCTACGAGTACAACCGACGCGCCGCCCTGCTCGCCGAGCAGATCGGCCTCGACTTCATCATGTCGATGGCCAAGTTCCGCGGCTACGGCGGCGTCACCCAGCACTGGCGCAGCTCGCTCGACAGCCTGGTGCTGATGTCCGCACTCGCCGCGCAGACCGAGCGGGTCAAGATCTGGACCACCTTCCACACGCTGCTGCAGAACCCCGCGGTCGCCGCCAAGATGATCGCGACGCTGGACCAGGTCAGCCACGGCCGCGCCGGCCTCAACGTGGTGCCGGGCGCCTATCGCGGCGAGTTCGAGCAGATGGGCGCCTGGCCCTGCGCGATCGATCACGACCAGCGCTACGAGCTCGCCACCGAGTGGCTGCACGCGGTCAAGCGGCTCTGGGCGGAGCCGTCGGTCACCCAGCACGGCCGCTACTTCACCCTCGACGACTGCCAGTCCGAGCCCAAGCCGGTGCAGCGGCCGCGCCCGTTCCTGGTCGCCGCCGGCATGTCGGAGCGCGGCATGCGCTTCACCGTCGAGGAGACCGACGCGATCTTCGTCGGCGGCCGCGACGACGACGAGCTGGGCCGCGTCAGCCTGCACGCCAAGCGGATGGCGCGCGCCGCCGGCCGCAGCCTGCGCACCTACGCGATGCTGATCCTGGTGATCGAGGACAGCGACGCCGAGGCCGCGACGACGCTGGCGCGCTTCCGCGACGGCTTCGACGAGGAGGCGTTCCGCGGCATGCTGCGCTCGTACGGCATGATCGACGCCGAGATCGGCCGCGAGAACGCCTTCACCGCGCGGGCGCGCTCCGGGATCACCGCGCCGCACGCGGCGGGCAGCCCGGAGACCATCACCCGGCGCATCACCGAGCTGCTGCAGGAGGCGACGCTGGACGGCATGATGCTGATCTTCCCCGACTACGATGCCGGCCTGCGCCGCTTCGGTGCGACGATCCTGCCGGCGCTGCGGGCAAGGTTCGCCGCGGCGTGAACCGGCCGCTCAGCGCGGCAGCCGGCACGCGTCCAGGATCAGGAAGTGCGGCCGCGCCTGCAGCAGTGCCGCGCCGGCGTGTCGCGGCAGGAAGCCGCCGGGATACAGCACCGTCAGGTAGACGCCGCGGAAGCGCTGCCCGGCGCAGACCGCGGCCAGGCTCGCCGCGGCGGCGCGCAGGTGCGCCGCGTCGGTCAGGTTCCAGGGCTGGGTCAGCGACTCGTCCGCGGCGCGCAGCGCGATCGGCTGCTGCGCGGGATTGGCGAACAGCGACGGCACCAACAGGTCGCGGAACGCGACCTGGGTGGCGAGCGAGCTGAGCGGCGGGCGGGGTGTTCCGCGACTACCGGCAGCGCACCGCGACGCTGCCGGCG
>CAXTNB010000024.1:0-11998 GCA_964245385.1 uncultured Acetobacteraceae bacterium
CAGCAGCGCCAGCGCGCGGGCGGGGAACTCCTCGGGGGGGCGGGAGGCGAGGCGCGACAGCAGCCCGGGCAGAATGGCAGCGGCGAAGGCGCTGGCGGTATCGGACTGCATGCCCGCGAAGTCGGCGACGTCGTGCCGCGGACGGCTCGCCAGCAGGGCGCGGATGCGGCGCGCGCGCCAGTCGTCGGGCCAGTCCCGGCCCATGTAGACCGGGAAGTCGGTGGGCGAGGTGCGCTCGTTGCCGTTGAGCAGGTGGCCGCTCGGGGGTGCGACCACGTGCGGCAGGCTGTCGCCGGACGCGCTCGCGACCCAGTCGTGCGCGCCGTCGGCACCGTCCTGCGGGAAGCTGCCGTCGCCGCCCCTGCGGATCGGCACGATACCGGTGGTGAACTGGGCGATCCGGGTGCGGTCGGCGACCAGGAGGTTCTGCACCGGCGCCGTGCTGGTCGCGGCGACCGCTCCGGCCTGCTCGACCGAGACCGCGTCGTCGAGCGCGAACAGGCTGCTGGCCGCGTCCTGGTGCGTCGGCGTGACCGGCGCCAGGGCTTCCATGGCGACGGCGAGGAGCCGGCCCCGCCCGTGGCCGTCGTCGATGTCGGGCAGGATGTCGCTGATCAGCGGGCCGTGCCGGGTCTCGCGCACGGTGATCACGTTGTCCGGCTGGCCGCGCACGTGGATGGTCTCGCGCCGGGTGAGGAACGGGCGCGGGCCGTCCGGGGTGAGGTAGGTCCCGGACGGTCCGGGACGTTCGATGAACAGGTCCTGGGTGTCGGCCTCGCTGCTGGTGAAGGTCCAGGCGATGTGGCCGTTCTGGCCGATCACCAGGAACGGCGCGCCGGGCGCGGTGGCGCCGGTGAGCACGCCGCCCGGGCGGGTGATCCGCGCCAGGTACCACACGGCAGGAAAGCCGAGTGCAAGATGCGGGTCGCCGGCGAGCAGGGGTGCTCCGGTCAGGCTGTGCGCGCCGTCGACGGCCCACTCGTCGGAGGCTTCCTCCGGCAGGGTGTAGGCGGCCGGGAAGCGCGGCAGGCGACGGTCGAGCTCGGAGGCGAGACGGGCGAGGCGGGGGTCGACGAGGCTCGCCTGCGGCGACGGCACGTCGCCGGAGGCGGGGCGCAGGGCGAGCTGGCGGGTCAGCGGCAGCCGCGACGATGCGGCGAGGCGGGCCAGCTCGGTGCGCCAGTTGGCGCCGAGGCTGAGCGCCATCAGCCGGCCCCACAGCAGCGAGTCCGCGGGCGTCCAGGGCTCGGGAGGTCCGAGCAGCAGGAACTCGGGGGCGATGAAGCGGCCGCGCGCGGCGATCTCGGCGTTGACGCCGCGCGCGTAGGCGTCGAGCAGGCGCCGATCGGAGGGCGGCAGCATCGGGTAGGCCGCCTCGGCGCGCGCCCTCAGGCCGAGGGTGCGCATCATGCGGTCGATCGGCAGGGCGCCGCCGCCGGCGATCTCGGAGACGCGGCCGGAACCGACCCGGCGCATCAGCTCCATCTGGAACATGCGGTCGCGGGCGTGCACGAAGCCCAGAGCCGCCGCCGCATCCTCGGCGGATGCGGCCTCGATCCTGGGGATGCCGACGGCGTCGAAACTGATCGCGACCGGACGGTCCAGCCCCGGTATGCGCAGCGTCTGTTCGCGGTCGGGAAGGGTGCGCCACAGCGCGGCGGCGGCGAGGAGGATCCCGATCGCGACGATCGCGGCGAGTCCGGCGGCGGCGAGGCCGGCGATCCCGAGGATGGGCCCGCGGCGTCGTCCCGAGATCGGCATCGGCTATCGCAGCCGCTCGGCGGCTTCCAGGGCGAAGTAGGTCAGGATGCCGTCGGCGCCGGCGCGCTTGAAGGCGAGCAGGCTCTCCATGACGGCGCGCTCGTGGTCGAGCCAGCCGCTGCGGATCGCGGCCATCAGCATCGCGTACTCGCCGGACACCTGGTAGGCGAAGGTGGGGACGTTGAAGCGGTCGCGGACCCGTCGCACGATGTCGAGGTAGGGCATGCCGGGCTTGACCATGACCATGTCGGCACCTTCCGCGAGGTCCAGCTCGACCTCGCGCAGCGCCTCGTCGCTGTTGGCCGGGTCCATCTGGTAGGTCCGCTTGTCGCCGCGCAGCAGGCCGCCGGAGCCGAGCGCCTCGCGGAACGGACCGTAGAACGCGCTCGCGTACTTGGCGGCGTAGGACATCAGGCGGGTGTCGGTCAGCTCGTGCGCATCGAGGGCGGCACGGATCGCGCCGATGCGGCCGTCCATCATGTCCGAGGGTGCCAGGATGTCGATGCCGCTGCGCGCCTGGTTGAGCGACTGGGCGACCAGGACCGCCACCGAGTCGTCGTTGGCGATGCGGCCGTCGCGGAGCACGCCGTCATGGCCGTGGCTGGTGTAGGGATCCAGCGCCACGTCGCCGATCAGGGCGAGCTCCGGGAACTCGGCCTTGAGCAGGCGGGCGCTGCGGCAGATCAGGTTGTCCGGGTTGGCGGACTCCGTGCCCTCCTCGTCGCGCCTGTCGAGCGGGGTGACCGGGAACAGGGCGATGGCGGGGATGCCGAGACGCGCCGCCGGTGCGACGTGCCCGGCCAGGCGGTCGAGCGAGACGCGCTTGACGCCTGGCATCGAGGCGATGTCGGATTCCGCACGCTCGCCCTCGGTCACGAACACCGGCCAGATCAGGTCGTCGACCGAGAGGTGGTGCTCCGCGACCAGCCTGCGGGTGGCGGCATCGGCGCGGTTGCGGCGCAGCCGGGTCGCGGGGAAGCGTCCGGGGGTCATCAGATCGCGCGCCGCGCGTGCTGCAGGCGGCTGTGCCTGCGGCTGTAGCCGAAATAGATCGCGAAGCCGACCAGCAGCCAGATGACCAGCCGGATCCAGGTCAGCCCGTCGAGCGAGAGCATCAGCGCCAGGCAGGACAGGATGCCCAGGATCGGGATGATCGGGCCGCCGGCGACGCGGAACTTGCGCTCGCGGCCCGGATCGCGCGCGCGCAGGATCAGGACGCCGGCGCAGACGATGACGAAGGCGAGCAGGGTGCCGATCGAGGTCATGTGGCCGAGCTCGCTGATCGGCAGGAAGGCGCAGAGCACGCCGGTCAGCACCATGAACAGCAGGTTGGAGCGCCACGGCGTGCGCCAGCTCGGGTGGATCTGCGAGAACAGCGGCGGCAGCAAGCCGTCGCGCGACATCGCGTAGAACACCCGGGACTGGCCGAGCAGCAGCACCAGCATCACCGAGGTGAAGCCGCAGATGATGCCGAACTTCACGGCCTCCTTGAGCCAGTGGTACGGCGTCATGTCGATCGCGCTGGCGACCGGCGCCGCGTCATTGAGCATCAGCTTGTAGTTGAGCAGGCCGGTGAGCACGAAGGAGAAGGCGACGTAGGCCAGCGAGCACACCAGCAGGCTGCCCAGGATGCCGATCGGCATGTCGCGCTCCGGCCGCCTGGTCTCCTGGGCGGCGGTGGAGACGGCGTCGAAGCCGACATAGGCGAAGAAGATGGTGCCGGCGGCGCGCATGATGCCGGAGATGCCGAAATGGCCGAAGCTGCCCTGGTTGGGCGGGATGAAGGGGGTGTAGTTGGCGGCGTTGATGTAGGGGATGCCGAAGCCGATCACGGCGAGGATGACGCAGATCTTGATCACCACGATCACCGCGTTGACCTTGGCCGACTCCGAGATGCCGCGCATCAGCAGCAGCGAGATGCAGACGATGATGAACACCGCCGGCAGGTTGATCAGGCCGCTGGCGGTGCCGCCGCCGGGGAGGGCGACGGTCTCGAACGGCGAGGCGAGCAGCCTGGGCGGGATGGCGACGCCGAAGTCGCGCAGCAGCGAGTTGACGTAGCGCGACCAGCTGACGGCGACGGTGGCCGCCCCCACGGCGTATTCCAGCACCAGGTCCCAGCCGATGATCCAGGCCACCAGCTCGCCGAGCGTGGTGTAGGCGTAGGTGTAGGCGCTGCCCGCGATCGGGATCATGCTCGCCAGCTCGCTGTAGCAGAGCCCGGCGAAGCCGCAGCCGATGGCGGCGATCAGGTAGGAGATCACCACCGCCGGCCCGGCGTTCTCCGACGCGGCGATGCCGGTCAGCGAGAACAGGCCGGCGCCGATGGTGCAGCCGATGCCGAGTGCGACCAGGCTCAGCGGCCCGAGCGCGCGCCGCAGCGCCGCCGCGTCGCTGTCCAGCGTCAGGCTCTCGATCGATTTGCGTCGCCAGAGGCTCGCCGAGCCAGGATTTGCGACGGATTGGGACATGCAGCGCGTCTCCTGGGACCGGATGGATCTGGGACAAGGGTCGGCCTGGCGGCTCTCCCGGTGGTTCCGCTCGCGGCGGCGCCGGACTATAGTGCGGCAGTTGAACGCACTTGCAGCCCGCATGCCAGCCCCTGCATCGGTGCGCAGGCATCGGGCGGCCCAGGACCCGGAGCCGGAAATGCCCGACCAGATCATGCACTCGCCGCTGCAGCGCTTCTTCTCCGCCTCCGTGGCCGACAGCGACCCGGAGCTGGCGGCGGCGCTGAGCGGCGAGATGCGGCGTCAGCAGGACGGCATCGAGCTGATCGCCAGCGAGAACATCGTCTCGGCGGCGGTGCTGGAGGCACAGGGCAGCGTCCTGACCAACAAGTACGCGGAGGGCTATCCGGGCCGCCGCTACTATGGCGGCTGCGGCGAGGTCGACCGCGCCGAGCTGCTGGCGCTGGATCGGGTGAAGCGGCTGTTCGATGCGCGCTACGCCAACGTGCAGCCGCACTCCGGCGCTCAGGCGAACCAGGCGGTGTTCCTGGCACTGCTCGACGCCGGCGACACCATCCTCGGCATGAGCCTGGCGTCCGGCGGCCACCTGACGCACGGTGCCACGCCGAACCTGTCCGGCAAGTGGTTCCGGGCGGTGCAGTACGGGGTGCGGCGCGACGACGGGCTGCTGGACTACGACGAGCTCGAGCGGCTGGCGCGGCAGCACAGGCCGCGGCTGATCATCGCCGGCGGCTCGGCCTATCCGCGGCCAAGGCGGTGGCGTTCGGCGAGGCCCTGACACCCGAGTTCAGGTTCTACCAGCGGGCGGTGGCGGAGAACGCCCGGGTGCTGGCCGCGACCCTGATCGAGCACGGGCTGGCGATCGTCACCGGCGGCACCGACACCCACCTGCTGCTGGTCGACCTCAGGCCGAAGCGGGTGACCGGCAAGCTCGCGGAGGCGAGCCTGGAGCGGGCCGGGATCACCGCCAACAAGAACGCGATCCCGTTCGATCCGGAGAAGCCGGCGATCACCTCGGGGATCCGCCTCGGCAGCCCCGCCGCCACCACGCGCGGCTTCGGGACGGAGGAGTTCCGCGAGGTCGGGCTGATGATCAACGCGGTGCTGGACGGGCTGGCCTCGTCGGGCGACGGCGGCAACGCCGCGGTCGAGGCGTCGGTCCACGAGCGGGTGCGCGCGCTGTGCGCGCGATACCCGATCTACCGGCGCTAATCGCCGAGGAAGCGGGCGAGGCGCACCGCGGTGTGGCCCCGGCTCGGGCGCAGGCTGGGCATCACCAGCAGGCACTGGTCGTGCGGCGTGCGGACTTCCCGGCCGCCGTCGTTGGCGATCAGGGTGTGGCAGTCGGCGATCACGTCGCCGCCCCGGAAGGGTCGCACGAAGGTGAAGTTGCTGGTGACGGCGGTGACCACCTCGGTCACTTCGGCGCCGCGCCATGGCTGCGGTCGCGGGGCCACCGGGCCGTGGCCGGCGATCAGGCCGGTCTGACGCAGCAGCGCCATCACCGCGGCGCGTGCGGTCACCACGGTGTCCGGCTCCCAGTGCGGGCCGGCCTCGACCAGGCAGGCGATCCGGGCATCGGCCTCGTCGGCGAAGCCGGCATAGTCGATCAGCCGCGGGCCGCTGCTGTGGCCGCGGTCGGCGACCGCCATCGGCGGGGTGCCGATGGCGCGCGCGAGACGGCGTCCCTTGGCGGTGGAGCCGCTGAGGATCAGCGGCTCGGACGGCCACAGCATGGAATGCAGGTCGAGCAGGATGTCGGCGCTGTCGATGATCGGCCGGATCTCGCGTGCGCGCGCCAGCTCCACCGAATGGCGGCTGCCGTCCAGGATCGCCACGTCCCATAGCCGGTTCATGTCCTCGTCGACGAAGCGCGAGGCGGTCGGCTGGACGGAGTCGAAGCGGGCGAACGCCGCCAGGTTGAGGAAGCCGAAGGTCAGCCTGCCGCGCAGCGGGCGCAGGCGGGCGCGCAGCAGGGCGTCGAGCACGATGGCGCCGGCGATCTCGTTGCCGTGCATCAGCGCGGTCACCAGGACGTGCGGCCCGGCGCGGCCGGTCTCGAAATGATGAAAGCCCGCGACGCCGCAATTGCCGGATCGCCACTCGTCGAGTTCGGGCGGCGCCAGTCGTACCTCGAAGCGCGGCAGGGCCGGAAGGCTTGGCAGCAGCGGATCGGAGAGGCCGATCATGCCGCCCTGGTCATACTGACGGCGAGGCGGCGGATGAAGGCGTCGCAGGCGTCGAGCTGGTCGCGCGCGATCCACTCGTCGGCCTGATGCGCCTGGGCGATGTCGCCGGGACCGCAGACGATGCTGGCGATGCCGGCATCCTGGAAGATGCCGGCCTCGGTGCCGTACGACACCTTGCCGTGCTGGTTGGCGCCGCAGGCCTGCTTGACCAGCCCGACCAGCGGGTGCTGCGGGTCGAGCGAGAGCGGCGGCAGCAGGTTCAGCGGCTCGAAGCTGAAGCCGGTGCCGGGATCGACCTGGTGCATCCAGCTCTCGATCGCCCGCGAGGCGTAGCCCTGGAGACGCTGCAGCTCGGTTGCCGCGTCGTCGCCGGGGATGGTGCGCCATTCCATCTCGAACACCGTCCGCTCCGGGATGATGTTCAGGATCGAGCCGCCCTCGACCAGTCCGACGTGGATGGTGCTGTGCGGCGGCTCGAAGCCGGCCTCGCGACGGCCCTCGGCGGCGAGACGCCGCGCTTCCGCGGCGATCCAGCCGATCGCCTCGGCGGCGGCGTGGATCGCATTCACGCCCCGCGCGGGCTGGCTGGAATGGCCGGCGCGGCCGCGCACCGAGACGCGCACCGACAGCCTGCCCTTGTGGGCGGTGATCGGCTTCATGCCCGAGGGCTCGCCGACGACGCACAGCGCCGGCCGCAGGCGGCCCGACTGCATGTCCGCCACCAGGCCGTGCGCTCCTGCGCAGTCCACCTCCTCGTCGTAGGAGATCAGCAGATGCACCGGGCGCAGCAGCGGCGCCGCCTTGAGATCGGGCACGGCGGCGAGGCACGAGGCGACGAAGCCCTTCATGTCGACCGCGCCGCGCGCCAGCAGACGGCCGTCGCGCTGCTGCAGCTTGAACGGATCGCTGCTCCAGGTCTGGCCGTCGACCGGAACGGTATCGACATGGCCCGACAGGGCGAGGCCGCCTTCGACCTCCGGGCCGATGATGGCGTGGAGGTTCGCCTTGCGGCCGCTCGCGTCGTGCGTGAGCCGGTAGGGGACGTCGTGGCCGTCGAGGTACTGCCTGACCCAGCCGATCAGCGGCAGGTTGGAGTTGCGGCTGGTGGTGTCGAAGGCGACCAGCGCCTCGAGGATCTCCGTGGTCGGCAGCTGGACGGGTTCGCGCATCGGGTCAGTCTATACGGGGCGGGTGCGTCGGCAATGGCTGCGGCCGCGCCGGAGGGTCTGCGGACGCATGCTTTCGGCGTGCTTGCGGTCCGCGGGTGCCGCGGCCAGACTCCGCCTCCTCATGATGCAGGGCCACGATGCCGGGTTCCCCGTCCTCACTCCACCCGGTGCATCGTGTCTGGCAGGCGCTGCCGGCCGCGCGTCGACGGCTCTGGCTCGCGAAGCTGCCGGCGATGCTGGCTCCCAGGCCCGACCGGACGCCGCCGCCCGCCTGCGACGGCGTGATCGTCGCGGGCGAGATCGGCCGCGCCTCCGGCCTGGGAGAGTCCGCGCGCATCATGCGGCGTGCGCTCGATGCGCTCGAGGTCCCCGCCTGGTCGATGCAGGCGGGACTCGCGGTTCCCGGCGAGACGGACCGGCCGTCCGCCGCCAGGCCGGGAGTGCTGCGCGCCAGCAGCGCGGCGGCGCTGGTGCTGCACGTGAACGCCCCGGTGCTGCCCGCGGCCCTGCTCCGCCTGCCGCGCCGGATGCTGCGCGGCCGTCGCGTGATCGGGTTCTGGGCCTGGGAGCTCGAGGTGCTGCCAGCGAACTGGCGGCCCGCCTGCGCCTGCGTGCACGAGGTCTGGGCGCCCTCGCGCTTCACCGCGGACGCGCTGCGGCGCCTGATGCCGGGACGGGTGCGGGTGGTGCCGCACGCGCTGGCGCTGGCTCCGCCGCGGCCGGCGCGGCTCGACCGGGCGGCGTTCGGACTGCCCGAGGACGCGGTGGTGGTGCTGGTGTCGTTCAGCCTGGCGTCCGCCTTCGAGCGCAAGAACCCGCTGGCCGCGATCGCCGCATTCCGCAAGGCCTTCGGCAACCGTGCCGACCGCATCATGGTGCTGAAGGTGGGTCATCCCGGGCACTTCGCCGAGGACATGCGCAGGCTGCGTGCCGCGGTGGCGGGATGCCCCAACATCAGGCTGGAGACCCGCATGCTGCCGGAGGCGGACGCGCACGCGCTCACCGGGCTTGCCGATATCGTGCTTTCGCTGCATCGCAGTGAGGGATTCGGGCTGGTGCCCGCGGAGGCGATGATGCTGGGACGCGCGGTGGTGGCGACGAACTGGTCGGCCACGGCTGAATTCCTCGACCAGAGCTGCGGCGTGCCGGTCGGCTATCGGCTGGTGCCGGCAAGGGACCCGCGCGGCGTCTTCGAGGCTCCCGGCGCGGTGTGGGCGGATGCCGACACCGACGCGGCGGCCCAGGCGCTGCGCGCACTGGCGGACGCGCCCGAGCGGCGCGCCGCCCTCGGCGAGGCGGCGCTGCGGCTGAGCCGGTCACGCTTCGACGGTCGCGAGCTGCGCGAGGCGCTGGCGCAGATCGGCTTCGTCCGAAGGACGATCTGACGCGTGAGGATCCTGGTCTGGCAGTGGGGAAGACGAGGCGCTGGTCCGCGGGTGGCGGCGGAGCTGGCGGCGAGCCTCGCCAGGGTGCCCGGACAGCAGGTGTTCCTGTCGCTCTCCACCCGCGCCGAGATCCTGAGCGCGCCGGACCGGCCGCGTTGCGCGCTGCCGGTGCGTACCTACGACGGGATCGTCGGCTATGTCTGCCGCGTGCTGCTGTCGCCGCTGACCGTCTGGTCGCTGATGCGGCGGATCCGCGCATTGGCACCGCAGGTCGCGATCTGCGCCATGCCCGGGCCGCTCGACCTGGTGATGGCCTGGGCGCTGCGGCAGCTGCACGTCAAGCTGGTGGTCACCGTGCACGATGCGGACCTGCATCCGGGTGACGGCTTCCCGATGCAGATGGCCCTGCAGCGTCGCCTGATCCGCCGCGCGGACGCGCTGATCGCGCTGACCCAGCACGTCTCGGAGCGTCTGCTGCGTCAGAGGGCGGCGCGCGGCAAGCCGCTGCTGCGTGCCAGCCTGCCGCCCTTCACCTTCGGTCCGAGGCCGCCGCCGCCGCTCTCGCACGGCGGTCCCATGCGCCTGCTCTGCTTCGGCCGTCTGCTGCCCTACAAGGGCCTCGACCTGCTGGAGACGGCGTTGCGCGGACTGGCCGAGGTGCCCCAGTACGAGGTCCGGATCGTCGGCCAGGGACCTGACAGCGGCACCTTGCGGGCGCTGGCGGCGCTGCCGCGCGTGCGGGTGGAGAATCGCTGGGTCCCGGAGGACGAGGTGGGCGCGCTGATCGGCTGGGCCGACGCGGTGCTGCTGCCGTACCGGGAAGCGAGCCAGAGCGGTGTCGCGGCGATCGCAATCGCCGCCGGGCGCTGGGTGGTGGCGACCCGTGTCGGCGGGCTGGCCGAACAGTTCCGCGACGAGCGGCTGGCGCTGCTGTGCGAGCCGCATCCCGGCAGCATCCGGTCGGAGCTGACGCGACTGCTCGCCGCCCCGCCGGCGCCTGCCGGCGACGTGCAGCTGGATCCGCGGGAACGCTGGCGGCAGATGGCGGAGCATCTGGTGCGGCAGATCCAGGCGGCGTTCGACGGCGTGGCCGACGGTCGTGCGACCGAGGAGGCGGCGCGGACCGAGATCGTCAGCGCGTAGCGGAGGCGGGGCTTCCCCGGTGAGGTCGCGGACGTCGCGCACCCGCCGGCGGATGGCCCCTTGCCTGCGTGCTCGAACTCGCCCAGCGTCGCCGGATGCCGAGCCGCAGCAAGCGCATCGCCGTCATCGGCGCCGGGATGGCCGGCCTGTCGTGCGCGCGCCTGCTGCACGCCGGCGAGGCCGACGTCGCGCTGTTCGACAAGGCACGACGTCCGGGCGGGCGGCTCGCGACCCGCCGGGTCGAGGCGCTCCGCTTCGATCACGGGGCGCAGTACGCGACCGCCCGGGGTGCCGCGTTCCAGGCCTTCCTGGCCGGTGCGGGAGAGCGGGTGGCGGCCTGGGATCCGGCGTCCGCCCGACCGCGCTGGGTCGGCCTGCCCGGCATGTCGGCACTCGCCCAGGCGGCGGCGCAGGGTGGCATCGGCACCCTGCTGCCGCTGCGTCAGGTCACGTTCATCGAGCGCGTCCGCGTCGGGTGGCTGGTGCATCATCAGGATGCGCGAGCCGTCAGGCCCGGCACGGTCGGCCGGGGCGGGGAGGCCGCCGGACCGTTCGACCGCATCGTGCTGGCGCTGCCGGCACCGCAGGCAGCACCGCTGCTGGCGGCGGCCGGACACGCGCTCGCCGTCGCGGTCGCGGCCGTCGTCATGGAGCCGTGCTGGGCGGTGATGCTGGCCTACGCGGAGCGGCAGCAGGGAGCGGATACGCGGACCCTCGACGGGCCGCTGCGCTGGATCGCGCGGGACAGCTCGCGGCCCGGCCGGGCCGGCCTGCCGGATTGCTGGGTCGCCCACGGCGGCCCGGCCTGGTCGGCCGCGCATCTGGAACGGGAGCCGGACGCGGTGCTGGCGGAACTGCACGCCGCCTTCATCGCCGCCACCGGCATCGACGCCGCACCGATCTACCGTGCCGCGCATCGCTGGCGTCACGCGCGGACCGAGCGCCCTGTCGGACAGGCCTGCCTGTCCGATCCGTCGGCGGGGCTGGTGGTGTGCGGCGACTGGTGTCTCGGCGTGCGCGTGGAAGACGCGTTCGAGTCCGGTCGCGCCGCGGCCGCGGCCGCCTGAACGTCAGGCGGCGAGCTGCCCCGGCTCGGACACCGTCAGCCGCGTGCGGATCAGCTTCTCGATGCTGCGCAGGTGCGCGCGCTCCGAGGCGTCGCAGAAGGAGATCGCGACCCCACCCTGGCCGGCGCGCGCGGTGCGGCCGATGCGGTGGACGTAGCTCTCGGGCACGTTCGGCAGGTCGAAATTGATCACGTGGGTCACGCCGTCGATGTCGATGCCGCGGGCGGCGACGTCGGTGGCGACCAGGACGCTGATCTGGCCCTTGCGAAAGCTCGTCAGGGCGCGCTCGCGCTGCGCCTGGCTCTTGTCGCCGTGGATGGCGCTGCAGGACAGGCCGGCCTTGTCGAGGAACTCGACCACGCGGTCGGCGCCGTGCTTGGTGCGGGTGAAGACCAGGGTGCGCCCGGGGACGCCACCGGGAAGACGGCCGTCGCGGGTCCTGCGCAGGAACTCGGTGAGGAGCTGCCGCTTGCGCGCGGTGTCGACGAAGATGACGCGCTGCTCGACCCGGTCGACGGTGGTGGCGACGGGCGCCACCGCGACCTGCACCGGGTCGCGAAGCAGCCGGGCCGCGAGGAGGGCGATCTCGCGCGGCATCGTCGCCGAGAAGAACAGGCTCTGTCGCTCGACCGGCAGCAACGCCGCGATCTTGCGGATCGGCAGGATGAAGCCGAGGTCGAGCATGTGGTCGGCTTCGTCGAGGACCAGGATCTCGGTGGCGTCGAGCCGGATGGTGCGGTCCGACAGGTGGTCGAGCAGGCGTCCCGGCGTCGCGACCAGGATGTCGGTGCCGTTCGCCAGCGCGCGTGCCTG
>CAXTNB010000024.1:12008-13548 GCA_964245385.1 uncultured Acetobacteraceae bacterium
GCGGATGCTTGGGCACGCCGCCGTAGACCAGGCTGGTGCGCAGCCTGGTATGGCGGCCATAGGCGCGGAAGCTCTGCGCGATCTGGCCGGCGAGCTCGCGGGTCGGCGACAGGATCAGGGCGCGGCAGCCCTGGCGCGGCGCATGGAGCGGCTTGCTGAGCAGGCGGTGCAGGATGGGCAGCGCGAACGCCGCGGTCTTGCCGGTGCCGGTCTGCGCGATGCCCTGGAGGTCGCGGCCCTGCAGGATCGCGGGGATCGCCTGAGCCTGGATCGGGGTGGAGACGACGTAGCCTTCCTGACGTACGGCGTCGAGGATGGCGGACGAGAGCCCGAGCGTGTCGAACTGTGTGGTCATGCGGCGAGAACGAGCCTTTCCGGCGGTCGCGGCGATCGACGGGATCGCGAACCGGCGCGTCAGGCGAAGCGTGGAGAACCCTGGTGGCCGACGCTCCCGCCTGGGCCTGCGGACCGCGTCGCCCGGAGGCAGTGATCGCGGATCACGTCGAAAGGCGCGCCGTGTGATGGCCGATCCGGCGGGTCCGAGTCAAGCTCAAGCTGTTGACGCGGGTCAAGGTGGCTCGCACAACACGGCCATGGAGAGTGATCGCGCGGTGATCCTGGCGCAGCCTTACGCCGGGCTGCAGGCGCAGGCGGTAGGGCTGGCGGAGCGGGCCGGGCTCGCGCAGTCGGTGCACTCGCTGATGCCGCTCCGACCCTGGCGCTGGATTCCCGCCGCGCGCTGGCCGGTGCCGATGGCGGCGATCGAGCCGATCGGGATGCTTCCCGACGGGCTGGTGATGAGCGTGGGCGGGGTCGGTGCGGCGCTCGGTGCGACGCTGCGCCGACGCGGACGGCGGGTGGTGCAGATCCAGAACCCGCGCATGCGCCTGGACCGCTTCGACCTGGTGGTGGCGAACACCCACGATGAGCTGGAGGGACGCAACGTGCTGGTGTCGCGCAACGCGCTGCACCAGGTCGGCGCGGGGCAGCTGCGGGCGGCGCGCGCGCGCTGGCTGCCGCGGTTCGCGCATCTGCCGCGGCCGCTGGTCGCGGTGCTGGTCGGGGGATCGAACGGCCGCTACCGGCTGGATGCGTCGGCCGGCACGGCGCTGGCGGGGCAGCTCGGCGCCATGATGCGCGCGGAGCGGGTCGGGCTGATGGTCACGCCCTCGCGGCGAACCGGAACCGAGGTGAGGGCGGCGCTGGAGACGGCGCTGCTGCCGCTCGGCGCGTGGATCTGGAACATGCAGGGGGAGAACCCCTATCTCGGCCTGCTGGCGTGCGCGGACGCGATCATCGTCACCAACGACAGCGTGTCGATGATCTCCGAGGCGGTGGCGACGTCGGTGCCGGTGATGGTCGCGGCGCTGCCTGGCCGCTCGCGGCGGATCGGGCTGTTCGTGCACACGATGCGCCAAGCCGGACGCGTGCGCTGGTATGGCGGCCGGCTGGAGGAGTGGCGGACCCAGGCGCTGGATGACACGCCGGCGGTGGCGGACGCGATGCGGCGGCGTCTCGGCCTGCGCGGGCAGCTGGACGC
>CAXTNB010000024.1:13558-14331 GCA_964245385.1 uncultured Acetobacteraceae bacterium
CGAGTAGGGCGACATGCTGGACATCCAAACCTACGATGCGCGTCAGGGCGGCAACGTGCTCTACAAGGCGCTGGCGCATCCGCTGGCGGCCGAGGCGGTCGCGGCACTCGTCGGGCGGCTGCGTCAGGCGGGTCGGCTCGCGGTCTATGATCCGGACGGCGCGGCGGCGATGCTGTTCGCGCTGCATGGCGAGCTGCCGCCGGTCGCGGAACTCTACGTGCACGACGTGTTGGGGGTGGGGCGGCAGACGCTGGGCGTGCCGGCGCGGGCGTTGAGCGAGATCGGCCGGTCGGCGGCGTCGGTGCTGCTGGTGGCGGCGTTCGACGCCGAGCGGATCCGGGCGCGGATCGCGCACATGATCCCGCCGTCGCTGCAGCTGGTGACGCTGGATGCGGTGCGGCTGCCCGACGCCATGCTCACGCAGCCGCGCTCCTACCTGAACCGCCTCAACTTCGCGACCAACTTCGCCTTCTTTCGCGACGATGACGCGCTGTCGACGCGGCTGGTGACGGCGAACTACTGGCAGGCCTACGGCGCCGAACGGGTGCGGCTCTGGCTCCGCCTCTACGATGGAGCGGGCGGGGTGCTGGCGACCTGGCAGGAGGATGTCTCGCCGGGGCCGGGGGGCATCGTCGTGGACAGCCGGGAGGTGCGCGACCGCTTCGGCCTCGCCGCGTTCTGCGGACAGCTGTTCGTCCACGCGATCGGCATCGCCGGGCACGACGTCGTCAAGTACGCGCTCGACGTCTACGGCCGCGACGGCGACCGCAGCC
>CAXTNB010000024.1:14341-14626 GCA_964245385.1 uncultured Acetobacteraceae bacterium
GCCGATCCCGCCGGGCGCCGTAGCACTCGATCGCATGGGGGCCGAGGCGCCGGTGACGCTGCCGTTCGCGGTGGCGCCCTATGCCAGTGTCGCCGTGGACGTGTCGGCTCAGCTGCCGGGCCTGCGCTGGCCGGCGCAGCTCGAGCTGCGTTGCGGGCGGCACATGGTGCGGCCTCGCTACGAGGTGCTGCGCGGCGGCCGCCGCCGGCTCGCGCACATGAACGTGGAGCGCCCCGACCTGCTGGGCGATCCGGGCATCCGGACGCTGCCGTCGAGCCTCGGGCG
>CAXTNB010000025.1:0-14387 GCA_964245385.1 uncultured Acetobacteraceae bacterium
GCCGCGGCCTCGGCGCGCGGCTCGGCCTTCGGCAGTGCCGGCTCAGGCGGGGATGCCTCGTCGGCGGGCTCGATCCGCGCCGCGCCGCCCGCGTAGGGAATCGCGGCGGTGCGCCGTCGGCGCGCCACGCGGTACGGCGGTGCCCCCCCGAGGCGACGCGCGAGCGAGAGGCCCAGCGCGCCGAGTGCCGTGACCGCGAGGGCGCAGAGGATGGTCCAGCGTCTCGCGCGCGTCATGTTCGGCTCATCCGTGGCTCGGTCACGCCGTGCAACGTGCCATGGGCGTCCCGGATGCAGCGGGCGGCAGCGCCTCGGCGCGGGCCGGCCTCAGGCGTGCTGGCGCGGCCTGCGGCCCTCGCGCGCGCCGTAGAACAGGTAGTGCACGAACGGGTTCTCGCCGTGCGCCGCGACGTCCGGATAGGCGGCGGCATACCAGCTGCCGTCGAAGTAGCGGTTGGGGTTGCGGCCTTCGCTGAAGCCGGTATGGAGGAAATGCTGCACCGGATCGACGCCGGCGGCGGCGACGTCCGGATACTGCTCGACGTACCAGTCCGGATCGAACACCAGGGAGGCCTGCTCGATCGGCTCGCCGGTGATGCTCAGGACGGTGTCCGAGGTGTGCTTGGGTGCCGGCACGGTGCCGTTCGCCATCCTGCGTTTGCTCCGATCCTCGCTTGCAACTCTCATGCCTGCTCCCCACGGTGCGTCGTCCGCCGGGCGCTGGCGCCGTCGACCCGGCGGCTGCAGCCTTATCACTTTCCGTCATGGATCTCATGCGAAAATCTGCCGTCATGGGCCGGGCGGACCGCGGCGGCTTCGCGATTTGTCAGTCCTGACAGCATGTTAGGCTCGCCCGACGCGGCGCGGCTGTTCCAGCGCGTCATCCAGCTGCTGCGGGCGGGCGATGCGCGGGCGGCGTCGCTGCTGCCGGAGCTCGAGCAGTTCCCCGACTACGCGGCCGGCTGGCTGGCGCTGGGCGAGTTCCTGCACGCCGCCGGGCATCACGACGCGGCCTGCACGGCGCTGGGGCGTGCGGCGCGGGCGCACCCCCCGTCCTGGGCGGCGGCACATCGGCTGGGCCAGTGCCTGATCGAGCGGGGACAGCGCCGGGCGGCGCTGGCGGCGTTCGCCCAGGCGGTCGCGATCGACGCCTCCCGCGCCGAAGCCTGGTACAGCCTGGGGCTGGCGCGCCAGGACGACGCGGACCACGACGGCGCCGCGCAGGCCTATCGGGCGGCGCTGCGGCTGCGGCCCGCGTTCCACGAGGCGGCGCTGAACCTCGGCATCGCGCTGCAGGAGCAGGGCCGGCTCGAGCAGGCGCTGGATGCCTACGCCGCGGCACTGCGCCTGCGCCCGCAGAGCTTCGGACGCATCGCCCAGGCCCTGGTCTCAGGTCGCGTCGGGGTGCTGTGGCTCGACCCCGAGGCCCTGCGCCGCCACCTCGTCGGGCGGAGCAGCTGAGCGGGCGGCGCGGCACCGCCTGCGGTAGTGACCGGACTGCGTGAGCAGCGCCTGGCCGGTCTCGTCGTAGCGGCGCCGGTCGTCGGCGTCGAACGGCTCGCACACCAGCCGCGGCGGCTCGCGCCGCACCGCGACGCACTGCGCGACCGGCATGCCGCGCGGCAGCACGCCGCGGAACGCGGGATCCAGCCAGACCGCCGGGAACAGGATGCCGACATCGTGGAAGCGGTCGGCGTCGACCACGCCGCCGAGCAGGCGGAACGGCAGGTCGGCGCGGTTGACCGGATGGGTCACGAACAGCGACCAGCCGGGTTCGAGCTTGATGGTCCAGAAGCTGTTGAACTTGACCACGACCTGGCCGGGCCGGTGGAACGGGGTGCCCTCGAGCTGCGCCGGGGCGTGGAAGCTGACCGGCGCGCGCGGGTGCATCGCGACCGAGAGCGCGGGGAGGTCCCAGTCCCAGGACAGGCGTCCGTCGGCCACCGTGACGTCGCAGGGCAGCGGGATGACGAAGCCCTGCGACATCGCGTCGACGAAGGGCGGGCAGTGCTTGACCGTGCGGACTTCGTCCTCGTGCAGGTCGGAGAAGGCCGCGCGCGGCATCTCGCGCAGCCAGTCGGGCAGGAAGCTCCTGGCGGGTGCCGGGCGCGGCAGCCGGTCGATCAGCGCGGGGTCGCAGCGGAAGGTGATCTGCATCGTCCCGTCACTCTTCGTCGTCTCGCTCTTCTTCGGGCAGCATCGCCAGCCGGACGGCGTGGCGCCAGCCGCGATATTTCCGCGCGCGCGACTCGGCGTCGAGGGCCGGACGGAAGCGATGCGCCGCCGACCAGCCGGCGGCGAACGCGCCGGGCTCGGGCAGCAGCCCCGCATCGAGGCCGGCGAGGTAGCCGGCCCCCAGCGCCGTGGTCTCGCGGTACGAGGGGCGCTGCACCTCGAGGTCCAGCATGTCGGCGAGGAACTGCATGGTCCAGTCGCTGGCCGACATGCCGCCATCGACGCGTATCACCAGATCCTCGGCGGGGAGGCCGTAATCGGCCAGCATCGCCGCCAGCAGGTCGCGCGTCTGGTAGCCGATGCTCTCCAGGATGGCGCGCGCCAGCTCCTTCTTGGTGGTGCCGCGGCTGATGCCGGTGACCAGCGCCCGGGCACGGCTGTTCCAGTGCGGCGCGCCAAGGCCGGTGAAGGCGGGCACCAGGTAGACCGGCTGATCCGGATCGGAGCTCTCGGCCAGCCGCCCGGTCTCCGAGGAGCTCTCGACCAGGCCGAGGCCGTCGCGCAGCCACTGCACGCTGGCGCCGGCGGAGAAGATCGAGCCCTCGAAGGCGTAGCTGCGCCGGCCGCGGCGCTGCCAGGCGATGGTGGTCAGCAGTCGGTGGCGCGACGGCTTGGGTTCGTCGCCGATATGCAGCAGCACGAAGCCGCCGGTGCCGTAGGTGGCCTTGACCGTGCCCGGCTCGAAGCAGGCCTGGCCGATCAGGGCGGCCTGCTGGTCGCCGGCGACGCCGCGCATCGCGATCGCACCACCCAGCAGGTCCGGCACGGTGGCGCCGAAGCTGCCGGCGCAGTCGCGTATCTCCGGCAGCAGCGCCGCCGGCACCCCGAACAGCCGCAGCATCTCCTCGTCCCAGCTGCCGCTGCGTATGTCGCACAGCAGGGTGCGCGAGGCGTTGGTGGCGTCGATCGCGTGCACGGCACCGCCGCTCAGCCGCCACAGCAGGAAGCTGTCGACGGTGCCGAAGGCGAGCGCGCCGGCCTCGGCCTGGGCGCGTGCGCCGGGCACCCGGTCCAGGATCCAGCCGATCTTGGTCGCCGAGAAGTAGGGGTCGAGGCGCAGCCCGGTGCGCTCGGCGATCAGCGCCGCGTGGCCTTCCGCCTCGAGCGCCTCGCAGCGGTCGGCGGTGCGACGATCCTGCCAGACGATCGCGTTGAAGATCGGACGACCGCTGGCGCGCTCCCAGACCAGCGTCGTCTCGCGCTGGTTGGCGATGCCGAGGGCGGCGATGTCGCCCGCCCGCAGCCCGGACTGCTGCAGGGCGGCGCGCGCGGTGCCGAGTGCCGTCGCCCACAGCGTCTCCGGGTTGTGCTCGACCCAGCCCGGATGCGGATAGATCTGCGGGAACTCCTCCTGCGCGCTGGCCACCGGCTTCAGGTCAGCGTCGAAGACGATCGCTCGTGTGGAGGTGGTCCCCTGATCGATGACCAGTATATGCGATCCCACTGCGCACTCCCTGGTTTCCAAAGGCCAGCCTTTGGCGGGGTCAAGGGGCAGAGCCCCTTGCCTTGCCGATAGTCTAGGCCTTCTGCGGCCCGTGCCAGCTCTTGAGCAGCTCGTCGTAGTCGACGGTCTGACCCGGCGGCTTCTCGTTCGCCAGCCTGCGCTGCGGCGCGAGGTTGCCGTCCTTCTTGGCCTGGTTGTACCAGTACTCGGCCGATTGCGGCTTGTTCATGACCGGTCCGAGTTCGCCCTGCACGCCCGATCTCTGTATCCGCGCCATGATGGCGTCCTGGTCGCGCGCCAGACCGTCCATGGCCTGCTGCGGCGTCATCTGGCCGGAGATCGCGTTCGACACGTTCTGCCACCAGACCTGCGCCATCTTGCCGTAGTCGGGAACGTTCACGCCGGTCGGTGTCCACTGCTTGACCGCCGGCGAGCGATAGAACTCAACCAGGCCGCCGAGCTTCGGCGCGACCTTGGTCACCGCCTCCGACATGATGTCGCTGGTCCGTATGATGTGGTTGGAGACCAGGAACTTCTTGAGCGTGACGATCTTCGAGGTGGTGAACTGGGCGTAGAGCCAGCCCGCCTTGACGCGCTCGAGCGGCGCGTATTTCAGCATCGTCCAGCAGCCGCAATCCTGGTAGCCGAGCTTCATTCCCTCCTTCCAGTAGGGGCCGTGCGGCGACGGCGCCATGCGCCACTTGGGTGTGCCGTCCGGATTCATCACGGGCAGCTTCGGGTCGGACAGCGCCGCCGTGAACGCGCTGTACCAGAAGATCTGCTGCGCGATGTGGCCCTGACCCGGGACCGGGCCGGCTTCCAGGAAGTCCATGCCGGCCGCTTCGGGCGGCGCGTATTTCTTGAGCCACTCGACATATTTGCGGCACGCATACTCGGCCGCCGGACCGTTCGCATCGCCGCCGCGCGTGATCGACGAGCCTCGGGGACGGTTGTCGATCAGCCGGATACCCCACTCGTCGTCCGGCTTGCCGTTCGGCAGGCCCCGGTCGCCGGCGCCCGCCATCGACAGCCAGGCATCGGTGAAGCGCCAGCCCAGCGAAGGATCCTTCTTGCCGTAGTCCATGTGGCCATAGACGCGCTCGCCGTCGATCGTCTTGACGTCGTTGGTGAAGAAGTCCGCGATGTCCTCGTAGGCGGACCAGTTCACCGGCACGCCGAGTTCGTAGCCGAACTTCTGCTTGAACTGCGTCTTGAGTTCGGGCCGCTGGAACCAGTCGTGCCGGAACCAGTAGAGATTGGCGAACTGCTGATCGGGCAACTGGTAGAGCTTGCCGTCGGTGAAGGTGCCGAACGACAGGCCCATGAAGTCCGGAAGATCGATGCGCGGGCTGGTGATGTCCTTGGCATCGTTGGCCATGAAGTCGGTCAGCGAACCGCCGACGATGTCGTGATAGCGCGGATGCGTTCCGATGAAATCGGAGTCGTTCATCCAGAAATCGTAGATCGGCCGGCCCGACTGCATCTCGACCTCGATCTTGTCGACCAGGAGGCCTTCGTCCATCAGGTTGTGGTTGACCTTGATGCCGGTGATCTCGTCGAAGGCCCTCGTCAGCACCTTCGACTCGTAATCGTGCACCTTGAGGATCTCGGAGACGGTGTTGAGCTGCATGCCCTTGTAGGGCTTGGCGGCCTGGATGAACCATTCGAGTTCGGCCATCTGCTCATCCTTGCTGAGCGTCGACGGCTGGAACTCGGAGTCGACCCATTTCTTGGCGGCATCGACCTGCTGGGCGTGCGAGGTACCGCTGCGGATCAGCATGCCGGCGCTGAAAGCCGCGGCCCCTTTCATGACGTCACGACGCTTCATGTTCGGACCTTTCCTGCTTGCTGCCCGCCGCATCCATCGCGCGACAGGCTTGTTGTGGAACGCTACGCGTAACGGAACATCGCTACCCCGAAAAGCACGCCGCCGACGAGGGGATACCAGAGATTGCTGCCACCGAGCCGCATCCAGAGTATGAAGATGTAGGCGCTGCCGACGAGCGTGATGAAGAAACGATCGCCTCGCGTGGTCGCGAAGCGAAGCAGACCCGGGCGCGGCGTCTCGGGCCGGTAGATCGCAAGCAGGGTCAGCACGGCAAGAGCGGTCGCGACCAGGCCGAAGAAGATCTCCGTCTGCCAGGTCCAGGCCATCCAGACGATGCTCATGGCGACCTCACACCCGGCCGAGGGCGAAGCCCTTGGCGATATGGTTGCGCACGAACCAGATCACCACGGCACCCGGGATCATGGTCAGCACGCCGGCCGCGGCGATCAATCCCCAATCCGCGCCCGCCGCCGTATAGGCCTGCGTCATGACCGAGACGATCGGCTCGGCGTGGTTGGCGGTCAGCGTGCTGGCCAGCAACTGCTCCACCCACGAGAACATGAAGCAGAAGAAGGCCGCCACGCCGATGCCGTTGGCGATCAGCGGAATGAAGATCCGCACGAAGAATCGCGGGAAGCCGTAGCCGTCGAGGGCCGCGGTCTCGTCGATCTCGCGCGGCACGCCGGAGATGAAGCCCTCCAGGATCCACACGGCAAGCGGCACGTTGAACAGACAGTGCGCGAGCGCCACCGCCCAGACCGTGTCGAACAGCCCGATCGACGAGTACAGGTTGAAGAACGGCAGCGCGAATACCGCCGGGGGCGCCATCAGGTTCGACAGCAGCCAGAAGAACAGGTGCTTGTCGCCCACGAAACGGTAGCGGCTGAACGCGTAGGCCGCCGGAAGTGCGACCGTGACGGAGATCACGGTGTTGATCGCCACGTAGCTGAGCGAGTTCAGGAAGCCTCTCGACCAGACCGGGTCGTCGAAGATGTGTGCGTAGTGCGAGAACGTCGGGGCGTGTGGCCAGAGCGTGAGACCGCCGTTGATCTCGATGTTGCTCTTGAGACTCATGTTGATGAGCCAGTACACCGGCAGCATCAGCACCAGAAGATAGGCGATCATGCCGATCGGCCTGCCCAGCCCGCGCATCACGCGTCCCTCCGCTGGTCGACGTGGGTGGTGTAGGTGAAGAAGACCCAGCACACCGTCAAGGTGATCAGGTAGTAGGTCAGCGACACCGCCGCCGCGTTGCCGAGATCGACCTGCCCGAGTGCCAGCTTGACGAGATCCACCGACAGGAAGCTGGTCGCCTCGCCGGGGCCGCCGCCGGTGACGGTGAACGGCTCCGTGTAGATCAGGAAGCTCTGGATGAAGCGAAGCAGCATGGCGATGATGAGCACCTTGCGCAGCTTGGGCAGTTCGATGTTGAGGAATATCGACCAGCGGCTGGCGCCGTCGATCCGCGCCGCCTGGTAGAACGCATCGGGAATCGCCTTCAGGCCGGCGTAGCACAGCAGAGCCACCATCGACGTCCAGTGCCAGACGTCCATGATCACGATCGTGCACCAGGCCGAAGTCGGATCCTGGGTGTCGTTGTAGTGCATGCCGATCCCGTTCAGGACGGCGCCGAACAGGCCGATATCCTGCCTCGCGAAGATCAGCCAGATCGTTCCGACGACGTTGAAGGGGATCAGCAGCGGCAGCGCGATCACCACGAGCACCGCGCCCACCTTCCAGCCACGCTTGGGGATGCACAGCGCGACGCCGATGCCGAGCGGAACCTCGATCAGCAGGATCACGAAGGAGAAGATGAAGTTGCGCACCACGGCGCCGGCGAAGCGGGCGCCGATGTCGGTCGTGGGGTCGAGCAGGTTCTGGAACCAGACGGCGCCGTTCCAGAAGAAATGGTTCTGCCCCATCGTGTCCTGGACGGAGTAGTTCACCACCGTCATCACCGGCACCAGCGAGGAGAACAGCACGAGCACCAGAACCGGCAGGACAAACAGCCATCCGCGACTGTTGAGCGGCCTCTCGCTCATGCGGCCCTCCCTTCGATCCGCTGGTCATCGACGTAGACGTGCATGTGCTCGGGACTGAGCGTCAGCGCAGCCTCGTGACCCGAAATCGACACGCCCGGGGGGACGGTGGCGACCAGTCGGGACGCTCCCAGGCTGACATGCGCCAGCCGCGTGCGGCCGAGATCGTCGATCCGATGCACCTGCACCGGCAGGCCGTTCGAGGCGTGCAGGATGGCGTAATCGGGCCGGATGCCGACCTGAACCCTGGACGATGCGGGCGAACCGTACGATGCGCCCAGGCTGATCTCGTGGTTCTCGACGATGGCGCTCGTGCCGGTCACGCGTGCATCGAGGAAGTTCATCCCTGGCGAGCCGATGAAATAGCCGACGAAGCGATGCTCGGGCCGCTCGAACAGATCGGACGGCGTGCCGATCTGCACCGCGCTGCCGTCGTTCATCACCACCACCTGGTCGGCGAAGGTGAGGGCTTCGACCTGATCGTGGGTGACGTAGATCATCAGCAGGTCGAGCGCCTGATGGACCTTCTTGAGCTTCGACCGGAGGTCCCACTTCAGGGCCGGGTCGATCACCGTCAGCGGCTCGTCGAACAGGACCGCGGAGACGTCGCGCCGCACCAGGCCGCGGCCGAGCGAAATCTTCTGTTTGGCATCGGCCGTCAGTCCCTGGGCGCGTCTGCCGAGCACCCCGCCGAGATCGAGCATCTCCGCGATCTCGGCGACCCGCCGATCGATCTCGCGTTTCGGCATCCGCCGGTTCTTCAGCGGGAAGGCGAGATTCTCGGCCACCGTCATGGTGTCGTAGATCACCGGGAACTGGAACACCTGGGCGATGTTGCGCTGCTCGGTCGGCAGGCGGGTGACGTCGCGGTCATCGAACAGCAATCGTCCGTCGGATGGTATCACCAGGCCGGAGATGATGTTGAGCAGCGTCGTCTTGCCGCAGCCCGAGGGCCCGAGCAGAGCGTAGGCTTGTCCCTGCTGCCAGACATGGTGGATCGGCTTGAGCGCGTAGCGCTTCTCGCCCCGGGCTGCGTGATCGTAGGAGTGGCCGATGCCGTCGAGGGTGATCTGAACCATTGGCGCGTCCTCAGGCCGACATGATGACGCGCGGCGCGGCGGCGGGAACATCCACGCGCCTGCCGTCCGGGTCGAACACGAAGACGCCGTCGGTGTCGATCCGGACTTCCGTCGAAGTGCCGGGCTTCCAGTCGTGCATGCCGCGCACCAGGCACACCCAGGTCGCCACGCCGACATCGACGTGGACGAAACTCTCCGAGCCGCTGAGCTGCGTCGCGATCACGGTGCCGGGGAACTGCAGGGCTTCGTGCGCGGAGGCGCCGAGTGAGACGTGCTCGACCCGGAACGCGAGCCGGTAGTCGCCGTCGCGCAGGCCGGCGAGCTTGCCGGTTGCCCGGACGTCGCGGTCGTCCGGCAGCACGAGGTGGATGCCGCTCTTGCGGACCGACACCTCGTTCAGCGGAGGATCGGAGAACACCCGCGCCGCTTCGAGGCTGTCGGGAGCGCGGTAGACCGAGGCGGTGGCACCGAACTGGGTGACGCGGCCCTCCGACAGGGTGGCGGTGCGGCCGCGCAGCAGCAGCGCCTCGGCGGGTTCGGTGGTCGCGTAGACCACGATGGCGCCGGTCTCGCCGAAGATGCGCGGCAGCTCCTCGCGCAGCCCCTCGCGCAGCTTGTAGTCGAGATTGGCCAGCGGCTCATCGAGCAGCACGAGCTCGGCGCGCTTGACCAGCGCGCGCGCGATGGCGGTGCGCTGCTGCTGACCGCCGGAGAGTGCCGCCGGCAGCCGATCCAGGAAGGGCTCGAGTCCGAGCACGCTCGCGGCTGCACGGACGCGCGAGTCCAGTTCGCGTCGGGCGACCCGGGCGACGCGAAGCGGCGAGGCGATGTTCTCGTAGACGGTCATCGACGGATAATTGACGAACTGCTGATACACCATCGCCACCGAGCGACGGCGCACCGCCACGCGGGCGACGTCGCGGCCGTCGACGTGGATGCTCCCGTGGCTGGGCTTGTCCAGCCCCGCCATCAGCCGCATCAGCGTGGTCTTGCCGGCGAGCGTGGGTCCGAGCAGCACGTTCATGGTGCCGCGTTCGAAGCCGAGCGAGACGTCGTCGATGATCACGTCGCTGCCGACCGTCAGCCCCACCCGGTCGAGTACCAGGCTCACGACAGCTGTTCCTGCAGCGCCGCGGGCGGCTCCGCCGGCACCATCGGCAGCAGCGCCTCGTCGATGGCGGCGATCTCGCCCTCGCTCAGCCGCAGGCCGAGCTTGCTGCGGCGCCAGACCGCGTCGGCCGCGCTGCGCACCCACTCGGTGCGCACCAGGTAGCGCAGCTCCGCCTCGGTCAGGTCGGCGCCGTACAGCCGCCCGAGGTCGGCCATGCCGGCGGCGTCTCCCAGGATGTCCGTGACACAGGTGCCGTAGGCGCGAAGCAGGCGGCGCGCGTGCGTCTCGGCCAGGAACGGGTAGCGGCGGCGGGTGGCGAGCAGCAGCGCCTCGAAGCCGTCGGTGGGGAAGTTGCCGCCGGGCAGGCTGACCCGGCCGGTCCAGCCCGCGGGCTCGCCGGGCGGCGTGCCGAGATGCGGCGCCAGCTTGGCGAGTGCGGCCTCGGCGAGGCGGCGATAGGTGGTGATCTTGCCGCCGAACACCGAGAGCAGGGCCGGGCCGCCCTCGGCGTCGAGCTTCAGGACGTAGTCGCGCGTGGTGGCCTGCGCGGCGCCGTCGCCGGACTCGTCGAACAGCGGGCGCACCCCCGAGTAGGTCCAGACCACCATCTCCGGCGTCACCGGGCGACGCAGGTATTGCGAGGCGGAGGCGCAGAGATAGCTGATCTCGTCGGCGCTCGCGTGCACCGCGCCGATGTCGCCGTCGTAGTCGCGGTCGGTGGTGCCGATCAGGGTGAAGTGCTGCTCGTAGGGGATCACGAAGAAGATGCGCTTGTCGGCGTTCTGGAAGATGTAGCAGCCCGCGTGGTCGTACAGCTGCGGCACCACGATGTGGCTGCCCTGCACCAGCCGCACCGGCGCGCGCTTGTTGTCGCGCATCACGGCCTGCGAGACCTCGCCGATCCAGGGTCCCGCCGCGTTGACCAGGGTGCGCGCCGTGATCTCGTACTCGAGTCCGCTCGCCTCGTCGCGCAGCACCGCGTGCCACAGCCCGTCACGGCGCGCCGCCGAGACGCAGCGGGTGCGCGGTGCGACGGTGGCGCCGAGCTCCGCCGCCGCGCGCGCGTTGAGCACGACCAGCCGCGAGTCCTCGACCCAGCAGTCGGAATACTCGAAGCCGCGCCGGAACTGCGGCCGCAAGGGTGCCCCGGTCGGGTCGCGATCGAGGCGCACGCTTCGGGTCGGCGGCAGCTTCCTGCGTCCGCCGATATGGTCGTACAGGAACAGCCCCAGCCGCAGCAGCCAGCGCGGGCGCAGCTCGCGGTGGTAGGGCAGCACGAAGCGCAGCGGCCAGATGATGTGCGGCGCGATGCCCCACAGCGTCTCGCGCTCCAGCAGCGCCTCGCGCACCAGGCGGAACTCGTACTGCTCGAGGTAGCGCAGGCCGCCATGCACCAGCTTGGTCGAGGCGCTCGAGGTGCCGGAGCCGAGATCGTTCTGCTCGCACAGGAACACCCGCCAGCCGCGGCCGGCGGCGTCGCGGGCGATGCCGCAGCCGTTGATGCCGCCGCCGATGATGGCGATGTCGTAGGTCGCTGCTGAGACACCCGAGTCCAAGGCCATCCGACTCCCTACGGCCGTGCGTTCTGCAGCGCATCTACCCGCCCGGGCATCTTGGGCAGAAGGAAAACGAACATGCAAGCGCAAAAATCGAGCGTTCGAACGATCAGTCGAGCGGCAGCTGCTCGACGCCGTTCAAGCCGTCCTCGGGGTCTCCGGTCTCGATCACCTCGATCTTCAGGCGGCGGCAGAGCGCCGCGATCTCCGGCGAGGGCAGGCGGTCGGTGACCAGCACGTCGATCTCGTCGAGCCGGCCGATGCGCACCGGCGCGGTGCGGCTGAACTTGCTGCTGTCGGTGACCAGCACCACCCGGTGCGCGTTCTCGATGATCGCCCGCGACACCTGGACCTCGCGTATGTCGTAATCGAGCAGCGTGCCGTCCTCGTCGATCGCCGAGGTGCCGATGACGGCGATGTCGACCTTGAACTGGCGTATGACGTCGGCCGCCATCTGGCCGACGATGCCGCCGTCGCTGGCGCGTATGGTGCCGCCGGCGATGATCACGTTGATCGAGCCGTTGCGATACAGCGCGTTCGCGACGTTGATGTTGTTGGTCACCACCAGCAGCCCGCTGTGGCCGGCGATCGACTGCGCGACCTCCTCGGTGGTGGTGCCGAGATTGATGAACAGCGAGGCGTGGTCCGGGATCAGCCGGGCGGCGGCCTCGCCGATCCGCGCCTTGGCGCCGTGCGCCACCAGCTTGCGCGCGTCGTAGGCCAGGTTCTCCACGCCCGAGGCGACCACCGCGCCGCCGTGGGTGCGGGTGATGATGCGCGCCTCCGACAGCTCGGTGAGGTCGCGACGTATGGTCTGCACGGTGACGCCGAAGCGGGCGGCGAGCTCGTCCACCGCCACCCGGCCGCTCTGGCGGATCAGCGAGGCGATCTCGCGCTGGCGACGCGACACCGGACCGGGATCCCTCGCCGGCTCCCTGGCCGGCTCCCTGGTCGGCTCTCTCGGGGGCTGCATCGCCGGCTACGCGCCGGCCGCCGACGGCAGGCCCAGGTTGAAGGCGATGGAGATGCGCAGCCGGTCGCCGCGATACGGCCGGACCTGGTGGAACAGCCAGGACGGGAACAGCATCAGCAGGCCCGGCTTGGGCCGTATCGTCTCGCCCGCACCGGCGGAGGCGCCGTCCTCGCCGGCGAAGCGGAGTGCCGGGGCGTACATGCCCGGGCCCGGGCCGCGCGGGTCGAGCATCTCGAACTCGCCGCCCAGCGCCGGGTCGTCGGCGCAGCCGCCGTCGTCGACGTAGTAGGTGCCGGACCAGAAGCTGCCGGGATGGTAGTGGCTGATGTTGCCGTCGCCGGGCCCGTTGACGTTGGCCCAGGCCTGCATCGCCCATCGCGGGCTGATCCTGCGCCCCTGCCGGTCCGCGGTGAGCTGGTTCGCCATCTGCCGCGCCAGCTCGAGCACGTGGTCGACAGGCGCCCCTCCCCACTCGGCGATGGCGCGGTCGGAGTGCCAGCCGCCGGCGTTGGAGGCCTGCACCCCCGCCGTCTCGGCGCGCCGGCGCAGGATGATCTCGGAGAGTTCGAGGTTGCGCGCCGCCATGTCCGGCAACACCACCGCCGCGACCGGCGTCGCGAACAGTCCACGCACGGCGATATCGAGACGCGGCATCGGACCTGCCTTTTCTCCGCCGTGTGATCGCCGGCGGGGTCAATGTCAAGCAGCCATCCGGCTGCGCAAGCATGGGAGGCGCCGGTTCGAAAGAAGGCTTGAGATTGAACCGGCCGGCGATTGTTAAGGCAGCGCCGCGCAGCTATATCCGCAAGAAAGAGTGACAGGTTTTATCTTGATGACAGACAACGCCGTCGGGCCACTGGAACTGGCAGCACAGATCGTCAGCGCGCACGTGTCGAACAACACGGTGGAAGCCGCCGCCCTGCCGGCACTGATCCAGGAGGTCTACAAGGCGCTGAGCGGCCTGAAGGGCGGCGTCAGCGAGGCCGCCGCCACCGAGAAGCCGGTGCCCGCGGTGCCGATCAAGAAGAGCGTCTACCCGGACTACATCGTCTGCCTCGAGGACGGCAAGAAGCTCAAGATGCTCAAGCGGCACCTGCAGAGCTCCTACAACATGACGCCCGACCAGTATCGCGAGCGCTGGGGCCTGCCGCGCGACTACCCGATGGTCGCCCCCTCCTACGCCGAGCGGCGCAGCGACCTCGCCAAGGAGATCGGGCTCGGGCGCAAGGCAGAGCCGGCGGAGGCGTCTCCTCGGCGCGGACGCTCAGAGGCGGCAGAATGAAAGTGGACAGCTGCTCATTCGGTCTCCTCTGATAAGGCTTCAATGAGCAGCTTGCTAAGTTTGCGCTGAGATCAGCCGCGTGGTGATGTGTTCCAAAGCCGATGGTGCCGTCGCGAGCCCATCGCACTAAGTGACACAAGTCTGGGCCGAATGAGGACATTGGGTAACTCGGTAAACGTAACGACTGCTCGGCGGTAGGAGTGGCAAGTAAGTTCAGCCATCAACCTTCGGGATGTGGATCTAGCCGGAAACGAGCATTGCTCAGAACGGCATAGCGGCTGTATCGGCTCGGAGGCAGCACCGTCCGGGTCGTGATTCTGCGCTTGAAGTCCTTGTGCAGGCGCGTGACCAGCCCCATCGAATAACTCGAGGCAGATGTCAGTGGGACACGGGGCTGTGGTTTTGAGCTGAGCCGGCCAACTTAGAGTCAATGGCGGGCGGGACCACTGTGGGTCTGATCTCTTCCGGTGCTGGTGGACGATAGCCGAGGGAGGGTTGCGGTCGAGCCGTTTTGTAGTGCACGCGCCATAGCTCGATCAGCACCATCGCTTCGGCCAGCGTGAAGATCTCGCACGACTGTCAAACGGCGTCGAATATTGACCCCCATCGGCGCGCAAAACTGACCCCCTTCCGGTGGCTCGGTCGCGTGTGCGGGCGGGGGGCTAGTTGCGGTTCCTGAACCGCCAGCTGTCGTTGCCGGTCTCAATGATCTGGCAGTGGTGGGTGAGGGGGTCGAGCAGGGCCGTGGTCATCTTGGCGTCGTTGAACACGCTGGGCCATTTAGCGAACAGCAGGTTGGTGGTGACCAGGATCGAGGTCTGCTCGTAGAGGCGGCTGATCA